>JAOTYN010000112.1 GCA_029861825.1 Cyclobacteriaceae bacterium | reverse complement strand
CAGGTCGATGCTCGTACGGTAAACGATGTAAAAGTTTCGGAGGACGGCAAAGTATGTATCATAAGTCGAGAAGGAGCTTCGAATCGTAAAAATGGAATCGTAATTCTGGATGTGAGCAACCCTGCAGATGTGTCGATTATATCCACTTTCGATGATCAATTAACAGGTGGTGTACACAATCTTTTTATTTATCAAAATCATGTATATGCTTTAAGTAACGGACAACGTTATGATGTGATCAACATTGAAGATCCCGCCAAACCTTATCGTGTGGGTAAATTTCAGTTAGATAATCCTGCCAGAGCCATTCATGATGTTTGGATCGAAGATGGACTAGCCTATTCTTCAAACTGGAATGATGGGATAGTTATCGCCGATGTTGGTAATGGCATGGCCAATGGTAGCCCCGAAAATCCTGTAGAGATTGCCCGCTATAAGGTACAAGGTGAGGCTAATCACGCCGCTTTCCCATATAAAAGTAAAGACACTGGAAAATTCTACGTAATTGCCGGTGATGAAATATTCCCATTGACTTTTAGTCCGGGAAGTGTGACCATTCCCAGCGGTTATCTGCATTTTATTGATTTTACTGACCTTGACAACCCTAAAGAAATAGCGCGATACGAATTACCCGAAGCAGGTTCTCACAATTTCTGGGTAGAAGATGACCTGTTGTATGTGGCTTACTACAACGGTGGAGTACGGGTGGTCGACCTTTCAGGTGACTTAATCGGAGATCTATACAGACAAGGAAGAGAGATTGCGCATTACCTGCCTTTAGACAGTAAAGGCTTTATTCCCAATGCCGCCATGACATGGGGCGCTCAACCCTATAAGGGACATGTTTTCTTCTCAGACCATAACAGTGGCCTTTGGTCTGCAAAATTAGTGGGAGAAGCACCGGAAGACACTACAATTAAGGCGAAATAGACTTATAGCCTGGAGTGGCTACCATCGCAATAGGGAGCATTGCCCGAATGCTTACACCCGCACCAGGCTACAGTTTGGGCCTCCGTTATTGTGCAAACAATGGGCGTATGATCGGTAGCCTTATGTGAGCCGTCGCAATAAGGCTGCTTCTCACTTAGTCCACAGGAACACCAGGCATAATTGCCAGGCTCTATCTGTTCTACATAGGGTTGTTTTTGGGGAATCTTTGGATTTGACATTATATAAACATTATATCGGGATATCTATTTTTTTAATTCGGCAACTTCGGATCGTAAATCCTCTACTGCGTTCAGCAATTGCTCCAAGTTACTCTTTTGCTGGGCTCCGGCATTACTAAGATGGCAGTAATACGACCATGCCTCGCTTATTTCTTCTATGGGTATAACGTAAGGTTCGTAAGCGGGGTTATCGGACAGCAATACCAATTGGCCCTTTGACTTAACCCGATTTATGACCCTTTTATAAACAATACCATCCGCCTTTGTAACTAAGATATAGGTATGATTGTTTTTGATATCCCGCCAGCTTTCTACATACTGACCTACCACAATAGTACCAGGTTGCAATGGCAACATGGAATCTCCGGTAATTTCAAATGACCTGTAAGTACCATTTCGCACTCCAGGCAATCGATATGTAGGCAGCTGGTCGATAAAACCAGGATCTTCAAATCCTGTTAGATACCCCGCTCTGGCCTTAGCCGGAACATGAACAATATTCTCGCCACCCTGGCCGTCATCAGATATCACCAATATGCGGGCTTGCTGCTCCATGGCCGGATTCTTATTTGCAATCTTTACAGGGTGTGTAAGATCTATGGTCAGCAGTTCATCCAGGCTAATATTGAAATACCGGACTATCCCTACCAGGAGTTCCAGTTTAGGTTCCGCCAAACCCAGTTCGTAATCCCTGATTCTGCTTCCCTTTATTCCCAGCTTTGAACCCAGTTCTTGTTGGGTGATGTTTTGCCTTTGTCTGAGGAACCTTAAGTTGGACTGCCACATACTAAATAATAGATCTGAGTGAATCTTTAATATAGTACAAAGTATAGGTATTTTCTACATAATATAGAATATTTCTACCTTCTAAATAAAAAGAATCCCTGAAACTGCTCTTAAGGATCAAAATCAAATATTATTTTTTAATGATGGTGAACTCTACTCTTCGGTTGAGCTTGCGGGTACTTTCACTTTTATTACTGGCGATAGGTTTGGTACCTCCGTAACCCTTACCGCTAAGACGGTTGCGATCTACGCCTTTCCCAACCAGATACAACAACACCGTTTCTACACGGTCTTGTGACAGTTTCAGGTTCAGTTTGGCACTACCTTGATTATCGGTATGTCCGGAAAGAGCAATCTCCATATTGGGGTACTCCATCAGCAAATCCGATACCCGATCAAGCTCCTCAAAGGACTCGGACAACAAGTTGGTGGTACTCCTCTCAAATAACACGTTGGGCAATTGAATAGTAACTCCTACTTCAATAGGTGTGAGTTGAAAATCAGTCTGCAACTGTTCCTCTTCTCCTTGATTGAGCTCCAATACTGCATTATATCCCAAATAGCCGTCAGCTTTGATTTTCAATTCATAACGCGTATCGGTAGGGAGGTTAATTTGATACTGTCCATTGGATACATTGGTGGCTACTGAAGCCAGCTCCTCCCCTTCCGGAAAACTGTGAATGGTGATCCTGGCGTAAACCGGGTTGGAAGTTTCGGAATTAGTCACCTGGCCATCGATGGTATAAGCTGGTTTGGTCACAATGGTCTTGATCAACTCTATAGTTTCATTTGTGGAATCCGTTGGTTCCTCAACAGGTTCTTGTTGGGAAATGATCAAAACGGTATCGGGTTCTGGAAAGGGGTCCACTTCCGGAGGATCCGGCGGTAAGCTTTCAACTAAATTATTGGGGCGATCTTCTGGTTTGATGCGTACTCTTTTCAGATCCCCATATCCATCACTATTTTGAGTGGATACCATGTACGCAAAGTCGCCGTTATTGGGAATGAAATAAGATAATTCCACACCTTTGGTATTAACCTTACGTCCCAGATTTTGAGGAGTTGACCAGTTTCTCCAGGTATCATCCAATCTTTTGGTCAGGAATATATCACGTCCTCCAAATCCTCCATGCCCGTTACTGGAAAAGAATAAGGTGACGTTATCGTCGGCCAACTTAGGAGTCATCTCCTGGTATTTGGTGTTAACGGCTGTTCCCAAATTCCGGGGTTCACTCCAGGTCCCATCGCTTTGTAAAAAGCTCACGTAGAGGTCTTCTGCCCCATAGGTGGAAAAAGATTCTACCGACATTATTATGATTTTACCGTCATTGGAAATACACATGGACTGCAGGTCGGATTTATTGTAAAAGTATTGAATGGGCATTTCCTGAGGATTACTCCAACCAGAAGCTGTTTTACGGGAGAACGAAATGCCTCCTTTCCTGTTTTTACTGAGGTTTTGCATGTACATGATGGTTCCATCGTTGGAAAAACCAATGACCGCATTCAAATCCTTACTGTTGAAAGGAGTTCCCAAATTCCTGGCCTCAGACCATTGATCCGCATCCAGGGCGGTTACCCAAATATCTCCGGGATCCTTGCTGCCACCAATATTGTTGGGATGACGTGTACGGGTAAAATAAAGGCTTTGACCGTCCGGGCTTAAAACCGGATCTAACTCGTTGTATGGTGAATTGACCCCTTGCCCTAAGTTCTCCTGATCATTAACAGGGTCCTGAGCATGGACCTCAAAAAACACTACAAAGCTGATTGCCAATGCTTTTAATATATATCTAGCGCTCATTTTTCAACCGTTAATTGCCGTAAATTAATTAGAAATACCTATAATTTAAAGGAATTATCATCCTCAAACATTTCAGGGCACAGCTAGCCGATCACTATCTAGATTCAATAGCCGTGTTGAAGGTCTATTTGATTGATCAATTCCCGACCCTCTTTGACCCTATGATAGTTATCCAAAATTTGTGCCACAACTGTGTCTGGATTGGTAATACTGGCCACATGAGGAGTTACTAGTATGTCGTTATGATCCCACAAGGGGCTGTTTGCCGGCAGCGGTTCCTCGTCAAATACATCCAAACAAGCCCCGGTCAATAATCCTTGGCCCAATGCCTTTATTAGATCCGATTCCACTAAATGACCGCCCCGGGCCACATTGATAAGATAGAATGGCCTGGAGGCCATAGCAAAAAGTTTCATATCAAGAATACCCTTGGTCTCCCTGGTCAATGGCAATAGATTTATCAATATGTCAATTTCCGACATCAAGGTTCTTAACCCTTCCTGGTTTTCATAACTGATTACACCTTCGATGGTCTTTGGGCTTCTGCTGAACCCTATCACCTTGAATCCATGATAGACCAGCATCTTCGACACCGCTTTTCCCAATACTCCTAGCCCCAGTATGCCCACCTTTAAATTACGATTGGGATTTTTGGAGTTTTCCCAATGACGGATTTGCTGATTTAGAAAGTGCCGGTAGGTGCCACGTTGATAATTAAGTATAGACATGAGAATATAGTGACTCATATCCCTGCTTAAGTTCTCATCCACTATACGTACCACCGGAACATCCGGCAATTGACGGTCACTGATGATATGATCTACACCAGCTCCCAATGAACTTATGAGTTTCAGGTTATCAAATTTAGCTAATAACCCAGGTGGGGGATTCCAGGCAATAGCCAATTCCACCTTGTGCGGATCCGTTACCTCAGGCCACACCTGTACTTCTATACCGCTGTGGCGGCTAATAGCGCTGGACCAATTTCTTACGTCGCGACCAGGTGCCACGATTCCAATCTGCATAACTTATAATTTACTAACCCATTTACTATCACCTAAATAAAATCTCCAGGGCAATAAAGCATCTTCTTCTGCATAATCTACCCCTATCCTGGTAGAAGCAATCACTTTCTTTTTGGACTTGGCCATTGTACCTTCTTCTATCCAGATCCCGGAGGTTTTCTCCAGTAACACACCAGTATATTTTACGGAAATACCCAGTGCTTGGGTTAGCACACCGGGGCCTGAAGTTAATTTTGGTTGTATTTTTTCCTGTTTACGACGTTCTAGCATGGTTTCCAGCCCTTGTACCGGTTCAATAGCTCGTATTAAAACGGCTGCAGCATCACCTTCCCTGCCGGTGGTAATATTAAAAAGATGATGGATCCCATAACAAAGATAGACATAAGCCCGTCCCCCGTCATGAAATAGCCATTCCGTTCTCTTGGTACGGCGGGCGTTAAACGCGTGACAGGCTTTTTCACTTTGGTGATAAGCTTCTGTTTCTGTAATTATTCCAGCCGTAAGGCGATCTTGAAAATTGGTGATCAGGATCTCACCTAATAAATCCTGGGCGACCCCCACCACATCGTCCTTCTTAAAAAAATCACCGTTCAGCATTAGTGTTTACGACCGTTAAGAATCGGCATCTGAACCTACAAAATTGAAATTGGTGGTTCGCATATTTATTGCCAGTTGAAATTTATCACGCTTTACTGTAACTTCAAATCCTTTATTAAGTAACAAACCACGCAACAATGAATAAATTAACAACCATTACCTTTTTGGCTGCGCTATTTTTGATGGTTCAGCCATTACCAGCTCAAGTTGATTATCCCGCGCCAAGCCCACTGGCTAAGTTACATCAAAAAGTAGGTGTAACCGATGTGAAAGTGGAATATTCACGGCCTGCTAAAAAAGGGAGAACCCTTTTCGTGGATGTAGAAAGCTTCGGTCAAATGTGGCGCACCGGTGCCAATGCCAGTACCAAAATTTCTTTTAGTGACGATGTAACCATTGAAGGTAAAGCAGTACCCGCCGGACAATATGCCATTTACAGCATTCCTGGTGAGACGGAATGGAGCATAATGCTTTATAAAGATCTTGCTCTTGGAGGAAACATAGGGGGGTATGACGAAGCCAACGAATTGATCAGGGTTAAAGTGCAAAGCCAGCAATTGCCTATTGAAATTGAGAATTTCACTATCGATATAGGAAACATCACCAATAATGGAGCTGTGATCTCCTTCCAATGGGGCAACCACTGGGTTCCTATCAACATGACCGTTGACACTGACTCAAAAGTCATGGCACAGATTGAAAGAGCCATGAAAAACCCTATGGCCAGCGTGGGCAACAATTATTCACAAGCCGCCAATTATTACTATCAGAACGGCAAAGACCTGGATAAGGCACTGGAATGGATGAGTAAAGCTATTGAGATCAATCCCAATGCTTTCTGGAACATTCAAACCAAAGCACGCATCCTGGCCAAGATGGAAAACTATAAAGAAGCCATCAACACTGCCAAGCAATCATTGGAAGTAGCTAAAGCAGCTCCTAATGATTTTGGATATATCGAGTCCAACCAGAAGTTAATCGCTGAATGGGGTAATAAATAATTGAGTTGATTGAGCATTCCAACCCCTTTGGTAAAACGGAGGGGTTTTTTTATGCTTTAACGGCTTGTGACCTGTTTATAAGAAATTGGAGGATCAAAGCAATGATCACTACTAGTATGCAACCTATGGGATTTAACCATAAGTAGGCAATGTCCACCACCCCTTGCTCCGAAAGCCAATAGATTGCTACTACCAGCGCTTCTGCAATAAACACCGCAACAAATACTGCATTGCTTTTTACATACTTTATGGCGAAGGCTACAAGAAAAATTCCCAGTATTGGGCCATAAAAAATGGAACCCAAAATATTAACTGCCTGAATAAGGTTATCCAAAAGAGTGGAGAATATGGCGAAAAGGATAGCTAATAGTCCCCACATAACAGTGAATGCTTTTGATGCCATCAAGTAGTGTCTTTCAGAGGCACCTGGACGGATCGATCGCTTATAAAAATCTACTGTGGTTGTAGATGCTAATGCATTGAGTTCTGAGCTGGTAGAAGACATAGCCGCTGAGAAAATAACCGCCATCAGCAAGCCAATTATGCCATGTGGTAAATAATCCACCACAAAATTAATGAAGATGTAGTCCGCATCTTTGGTTTCGGCATTGGGGTCATTGGCTTTCATCAAACTAGTCACTTGCTCATGGACACCCTTGGACTCATTTTCAAGGCTTCGCAGTTGTTGCCCCATGCTTTTAATTGTGGCTTGATCATCATGCTCTATGGCAGTCAGCAGTTGATTGAGCTTAGGTTGCTTCGCATTAAACAAACTTTCATGTTGCCGGTCCAATTCTTGAAATTCCGCTGCCAACGGGCTGTTCTGCAATTTGACCACCTCTTGTTCATTGAAGAACACTGGCGGTTGCACAAACTGATAAAACACGAAGACCATCACCCCAACCAGCAGTATGAAAAATTGCATGGGAACTTTAAACAAGGCATTAAACAACACTCCCATGCGGCTTTCTGTCACAGACTTACCCCCTAAATAGCGTTGGACCTGGCTTTGATCGGTACCAAAGTAAGAAGCAAATAAAAACACCCCTCCAAGAATCCCTGACCAGAACGTGTATCGGTTGGATAGATCAAATGAGAAATCAACAACCTCCATCTTACCCAAATGACCCGCTACCGAAAGGGCATTTCCGAAGGTCACAGGTTCTGGCATCAAGTTTATCAGCATGACAAAGGCTACCACCATCCCCACCAGGATCACTACCATTTGTTGTTTTTGAGTTTGGCTAACTGCCTTGGTGCCCCCGGATACCGTATAGATTATAACCAGAATACCAATTAATAGTATGGTGCCATTTAAGGGTATCTGTAAAAGTGTGGAAAGAATTATGGCGGGTGCAAATATGGTTATACCTGCCGCCAGGCCCCTGGAAACCAGAAACAAAAAAGCCGTCAGCATCCTGGATTTTAGATCGAACCGTCGCTCTAAATATTCATAAGCGGTGTAAACTTTAAGCCTATGATAAATGGGGATCACCACCACACATAGGATCACCATGGCAATGGGCAACCCGAAATAGAATTGGACAAAGCCCATACCATCCAGAAAGGCCTGACCGGGGGTAGAAAGAAAGGTTATGGCACTGGCTTGGGTAGCCATTATGGACAGACCGATGGTTCCCCATTTCATATTTTTGCTACCCAAAAGAAAACCCTCAATATTCTTAGCCCCCCGGGTTTTCCAAACCCCATAGCCCACGATGAACAGCAGCGTACCGGCTAAAACGATCCAATCAAGATTATTCATCTAAAACTCAGGGTGATCCAGTAAAATAACAATATCATTGCCGCTAAAAATGCGATGACGAAAGCATAAAGATTAGTCCAACTATTGAAAAAGGGAGGTTTTTCTGGGGGTAATGGCGTTTGTTCGGGTTGCGACATGATTCCCATAAATGTAAAGTATATCCAAACAATAACAAACGGTAGCTATTTTTTTTAAGGAGTCATATTCGGTTAAGGATGGTTTTATATATTTTTGGGGCTTATGACTCAGACGAGCGCAAACTATTTACACCCTCCCGAAGTTGAGAACCAGCAAGATCTGGGGTACACACCGAACATCCTGGACAGCATTAGGAGCTCTTTAGAACAGTATGGTGATATTTACCGGGTTAAAGCTCCTGGCAGGAATAACTACACCTATGTGATCAATCACCCTCAATATGTGAAACATGTGCTTCACACCAATCACCGCAACTACTTGAAAGGAATGGGATTTGACCGGGTAGAGCTTCTCCTGGGAAACGGGCTGATCGTTTCCGACGGGGAATTCTGGAAACGACAACGGCAGATGATCCAGCCGGCTTTTCACCGTAAAGTAATCACCGGCCTCACTGAATTAATTATTGAATCCAATTCGGCTTTACAAAAGCAGTGGCAATCTAAATTAGAGCAAGGTCAACTCATTAATATTTACCAAGAGATGAGTAAAGTAACTTTGCACATTGTGCTTACTGCTCTCTTTAGTGAAGACCTGCCATCGCTAACCAATCACAACGGCAAGAATCCTTTTGATATTTTAACCGACGAAACCGAACGCAATCTATTATTTGCGCAACGATTCAGGGCTTTGGGTAAATTGATGATGGAGGTAGTCCATCAGAGACGGGCAGAAAACAGAATCCCACATGATTTTGTAGGGATGATGATGAGCGCCAAGGATAAAATTAGTGGTGAGCCCATGAAAGATAAGCATCTGCTGGACGAGATTATCACCCTTATCGTAGCCGGTCATGAGACCACCGCCAGCTCTCTTTCCTGGATCTGGTATTTGTTATCACAAAATCCGCAGGCGGAGGCGAAACTACATCAGGAAATTGAGCAGCAAATAGGCGGCAGGTTACCCCAGTTTTCTGATTTGGAGCAACTAAAGTTTACCCAATGCGTGATTGATGAAGCGCTGAGACTTTACCCGCCGGTATGGCTTATACCTCGCAAAAGCAAAGAGCATGATCAATTGGGAGGATATCATATCGAAGCAGGATCCGACATTTTTATTAGTCCATTTTTCCTGCATCGGGATCAGCGCTGGTGGTCTCAACCTGAAGCGTTCCAGCCATTGCGCTTTCAAGATGGAGAGAAAGCTCTACCTGAAAAATACAGTTATATACCTTTTTCAGCAGGACCCAGAAGGTGTATCGGTGACTATTTTTCCATGGTGGAAATGAAACTGCATCTGGCATTGCTAATACCCCTGTTCAAGCTAAAATATCATGAACAGCAACCCCTTGAATTGGAACCACATATTAATCTAAGGTCAAAGAACCCCATCATGATGGAAGTAATTTCCAAATAACTCATGGAAGCAACTACCTTAAATAACCTTCTGGAAGCCGCTGCATCAACATCTACAGGTATCACTTATCTGCGTGGCCACGACAATGAGAAATTCATATCCTATTGCGCACTAAGAGATAGGGCTTTGTTGCTTTTGGGCCAGTTCCAAAACCACGGTGTGGTGGCTGGGGATCATATGATCCTATTGACAAGCAGCAACGAGCAGTTTGTTGATGCTTTTTGGGCTTGTATTTTGGGAGGCTCAGTGCCTGTACCCTTGGCAACCGGTATCAGTAGTGGCCATCGCGAAAAAATTCTGGGGGTATTTAACAAACTTCATCAGCCCTATATTTATACCACACAAGACATCCTAACTCGTCTTAAAGAGTACTCAAACAACAGCTCCCATAAAGCAATCATTGATGCTTTAAGCCAGAAGGCTTTGTTGATAGAAAGTATAACGCAATCCACTGATGTGGGAATTGAGCATAAAGCACAACCTCAAGATCTGGCCTTTATTCAGTTTTCTTCCGGGTCGACCAATACGCCTAAAGGGGTACAACTTACCCATGCCAATCTACTGGCTAATCTGGAGGCCATGATGACCGGTGCCCGGCTATCTCAAAATGATAGCACGCTGGGATGGATGCCCCTAACACACGATATGGGCTTAATAGGCTTTCATCTGGTGCCACTGGCTCAAAAGATTCCCCAGTATCTGATACCTACCGATTTGTTTGTGCGCAGACCTGCACAATGGATAGCCCATATTGTTAAGCACAAAGTAACCGTTACTTGTTCCCCAAATTTCGGTTTTAAACACTTCATGCAATA
>JAOTYN010000526.1 GCA_029861825.1 Cyclobacteriaceae bacterium | reverse complement strand
GACATAATTTATCGCGCTTCCAGGATGGAAAACGGTATTGTGTTTGATTATCAGGCGCGTTACTGCAAAATCGGCTCTTTAGACCGCCCCAACGCCGAGCTATGGTTCGTGTTACACGGGTACGGACAGCTTGCGCCTTACTTTGTAAAAAAATTCCAATTCTTAGAAGAAAAGGGCCATTGCATCATTGCTCCGGAAGGACTTAATCGCTTCTATTTGAAAGGATTCAACGGTAGGGTCGGGGCCACCTGGATGACCAAAGAGGATCGTCTGCGAGACATTGACAACTATATTAACTACCTGGATGCGGTATACCGGAAGGAGGTAGGAAATCGTCAAGACCTGGTGGTTAATTTACTGGGCTTTTCACAGGGTTCGGCCACCATTTCCCGATGGATAGCCCAAGGTGAGGTACAATACCGGCGTCTTTTTATATGGGCCGGGGTTATTCCCGAAGATTTGAATTTTGAAAGTGATAGAAGTAATTTCCAGGAGAAATCCATATACCTGGTGTATGGAACAAATGATCCCTTTATTACAAAAGGCAGGTTAGCAGGTCACTTCAAGATCTCCCAGCAGCTGGGGATCCGCCCGGAAGTAGTAGAATTTGATGGTGAACACGATATAGATGCCGTCACCTTGAATGAGATCTTGGCTAATGACCAGTAGGTCTTACTTGCCACCTTCAAAATACAAGTAAAGGCTCACGGAATTGGAAGTTAGCCTTTCAATACCCTTGGTATAAAAATTAGTTTCTGAGGACAGGTTGTTTACAATACCTCTGGAAAAGCGAATTTCAGGAGAAAATTTAAAGAATGGGTAATAGACATCCAAACCAAAGCCCAACTCAATGGAAAGATCCGAATCTTTAATGGACAGTCGGTCCCCTTCCGAATTTAAGTCTTTCTTTCCTCCCACTCGTATAGAAGGGTTGATACCTCCCACCAAGTACATCCGGTAATTACCCCTTCGGACCGATTTGTACTTCAACAATAAGGGGAATTCCATTTCTACGGTTTCAATTACCTGAGTTTCGGAACGATTCAGGTAGTTGTAAACCACCTTGCGTTCGTTAATACCAAATTTCGGCACCAGGCGCAGATTCAGGAATTCTGCCAGGCGAAAATTTACTACAAAACCGATATTTACGGGACCAACAGTCGAAGCGGGGTTTATGGAAAGAACAGAATCCATTTCAGGCATTATGAACAGATCGGAATACTTTAACTTATATTGGAATCCTTCTACACCTATATAAAAACCATAGTGCAACCACCGGTTATCATAGTTGGGAAGGTTTATGCTGCGATCTCGCTGACCGAAAGCCTGCTGACACAGAATCATTAAAAACAGCCCTACGGCTATTTTCTTCCCATATAAATGGAACTTATTCCAAAAGTGAGCGGTTTGCATACGTTGTTTTTAAACCCAGCCTCTTGAAGCTCCTTAATAAAAGCTTCTCCGTAGGGAAACTTCCCCACAGATTCCGGTAAATAGCTGTAAGCGGCATTGTCTCTGGAAATTATCCGTCCAAGAGTGGGCAAGATCCATTGAAAATAAAAGCCGTACAGTTGCTTGAAAGGAAATCGCTGTGGTTTTGAGAATTCCACTATCACGGCATTTCCTCCCGGTCTTAGCACCCGATACATCTCCGACAGTCCTTTTTGAAGGTTTTCGAAGTTGCGTACTCCAAAGGAAACGATAACGGCATCGAATTTATTATCCTCAAATTCAAGGTTTTCGGAGTCCCCGTACTTTAATTCAATCTTTTGCTGTAACCCTTTTTGATCAATCTTCTTCCTGCCTACTTGCAGCATGCCTTCGGATATATCAACCCCGGTAACCATTTCGGGATCCAGTTTCAAGGCCTGAATCGCAAAATCACCAGTGCCTGTGGCGATATCCAATATATGCTTAGGGGCTTGGGGTTTAAGCAATTTTATAGCCTTTTTGCGCCAGGAAACATCGATCCCCAAGCTTAAAAAATGATTCAAGAAGTCATAGCGCGGACTGATGTTATCAAACATCTGTGCCACCTGTTCTTTTTTAGGGGAAGTCTGATCCTTATATGGTACTACCGCCATAGCCCGCAAAATACATTGTATGCGTCTTGTTTGGTGAGAATTCTTTAAAAATGCCTCGCAAATTATTGCTGTAATATGATAAATTCTACCCTTCTGTTTAATTCACGGCCATCTTCCTCATCGTCATTACTGGCTATGGGACGGGATTTGCCATATCCTTTAGGTTCTAATCTTCGAGGGTCAATGCCTTTGTTGATGAGAAAATTAATAACAGCATTCGCTCTTTTTATAGAAAGTGTGTTGTTGTAATTGTCTGATCCCACGAAATCGGTATGACCGGCTATCTCAATGCGCATGTTTGGACTACCAGCCAGCAGGCCTTCCAGCTTGTTCAGTTCTTCGAATGATTCGGACTTGAGTGTAAAGCGGTCGAAATCAAAATAAATATTGCGCAAAATAGAGCCCAAGCCAACCTTGAGCTTACTCAGTTCGAAGGTACGTAATATGTTTTGCGATTCATTGGTAGCCGCCGGCAAGGTGATGCTGATGTTCTTAAAAAGATAGCCGTCCTTTTCCATAGACAACATATAAACCGCCTCTTGCGGATGGCTGACTCTCACCTGGTACTTGCCGGGCTGGTCGCTGGTTACATTGTATACTACGTTGTCATCTACTCTCCTAAGTCGTACTATAGCATCCAGGGGGGCGCCATCATCGTAATCGTTAACTGAAACCATGAGGTTTACAGCTTGACTGACATCATTTTGAGTGCT
>JAOTYN010000524.1 GCA_029861825.1 Cyclobacteriaceae bacterium | reverse complement strand
ATTTGCACGTAAACCTAGACAAAGTAATAAAACAGGACTTATTCAATTCTCTTTGATCGCCATTTTGTTTTGCGGAATTTTTGGCTGGCTGTTCTATGGCGACATTGTGCTGTACATCATATTGGGGGTAATGGCAATTTACTTAGTAATCAGACTGCGCACACTATTTAAATTTCGATAGCTATTGCCTAAATTTGTTCACCTCAACAACCCGGCTACCAAACTAAATCCCTGTCGGGACTGTTGCACTCTCATGAAGGATATAATTCAGTTACTTCCAGACAACATTGCTAACCAAATCGCCGCCGGCGAAGTGGTGCAGCGACCTGCTTCGGTAGTAAAGGAATTATTGGAGAATGCTATTGACGCTCAGGCCAGCAACATAATAGTGATCATTAAAGATGCCGGTAAATCCCTTATACAGGTGATTGACGATGGAAAAGGTATGTCCGAAACGGATGCCCGTATGAGTTTCGAACGTCATGCTACTTCCAAATTAAAAACTGCGGATGATCTTTTTGCCATAAAGACCAAGGGGTTTCGAGGCGAGGCCCTAGCGTCCATCGCCGCTATTGCACAAGTGGAAATGAAAACACGACAGGCTCACCAGGAGTTGGGTCACCGCTTGTGTATCGAAGCAAGCACGGTAAAGAAACAGGAATTAGTTTCGGCTCCGGCAGGCACTTCACTGGCGGTTAAGAACATTTTTTATAATGTGCCGGCGCGCCGGAATTTTCTTAAATCCAGCCCCGTGGAAATGCGTCATATTATTGAAGAGTTTCAGCGGATTGCCCTGGCACATTGTAGAGTGTCGATGACCTTGATACAAAATGACCTGGAAGTTTATCAACTGCGACCAGCCAAGCTGAGTCAACGAATTGTATCGCTATTTGGAAAAAGTCATAAACCGCAACTGGTACCATGTGCTGAAGAAACCAACTTGCTGAGAGTTATGGGTTATATCGGCAAACCGGAAAATGCCAAGAAGACCCGAGGCGAACAGTACTTTTTCGTTAACAACCGTTTTATCAAGAACAATTACCTCAATCATGCCGTTATGTCGGCTTATGAGGGCTTGTTAGCGGAAAAGCAATATCCCTTCTACACCCTTTTTATAGAGATCGACCCCCGTCATGTAGATGTGAATGTGCACCCCACAAAAACGGAGATAAAGTTCGACGATGAGCGCACGGTATATGGGATTATCAGGGCTGCCGTAAAACAGGCACTGGGCACCCACAATATTACCCCTTCCTTAGATTTCGATAGTGACGTAAACTTTGAGGCGATCCTCAGTACGCAAACCCCAGCCCGCACCACCAAAGAAGAGCGGGCCTACGGACAAATGAAAAATGTAGGGGTGGCCCGAAAGCAAATTGAGCATTGGGAAAAGCTATATGAGACCTCTCTGGATGAGGCCAGGATCAATATCGACCAGGAATTGCCAGCCAGGACCATGGGCAGTGCGGTGAACCAACGCCGAGAGAATCCGGCCAGTACCAGTCCGACTATCCAGGTACACGGCAAATATCTGGTTACAGCGGTAAAGTCGGGCTTAATGTGGCTGGACTATCAAGCTGCCTGGGAACGCATCCTTTATGAAAAATACTTGAAGTGCCTGCAGCAGCGCTCCGGAAGCTCGCAACAACTGCTCTTCCCGCAAACAGTTCCTTTAAATCCCGCCGATTTTGCCTTGGTAATGGAGTTGAAAGAGGAGATCGAGTCCATGGGGTTTGCTTACGAACCCTTTGGAAGCAGCGACCTGGTGATAAAGGGTGTGCCCACCGATGCTGCCGCACAGGAGCCCAAAGCTTTATTTGAAGGTTTAGTGGAGCAGATCAAACACTTTAGTGACGATCTTTCCGCCAGTCGACAGGAGCAATTGGCTCGCTCTATGGCCAAACGAGTGGCGTTGATACCTGAAAGAAATTTGGAATCTGCAGAAATGGCCAGTCTGATCGATCAACTATTTGGCTGCGAAAACCCCAACTACACACCGGATGGACGCAAGACCTTTATGGTAATGGAAGGCCATCACATCGACCAATTATTTAAATCGTAGAATAATATGCTGAGCAACATAACCCCAATGGTCAGGAACTTGCTATTGATAAATGTGGCCATGTATCTGCTTACCGATTTTTTAGGGTTTAGGATCCTGAAGGAAATGCTAATGCTGCACAGTTTTCATACCGCTTTTCAGCCTTATCAGTTGTTCACCCATATGTTTTTGCACGGGGGACTGGCTCACCTCTTTTTAAATATGCTAGGGTTGTTCTTCTTGGGTCCGCTACTGGAACGGGTCTGGGGAGCCAACCGATTTTTGCTGTTCTACATGTTGTGCGGTATAGGTGCTGCTTTCTTATTTGCCTCCATAAGCTATTTTCAGGGAGAACTAACCCCCATGTTGGGCGCTTCGGGCGCGGTTTACGGATTAATAATGGCCATCGGTATGTTGTTTCCCAATACCGAATTCTTCTTAATTTTTCCCCCTATTCCCATCAAGGCCAAGTACCTGGCCATTGGTTTGGGAGCTATGGCCCTATATAGTGGATTGAGCAACAATCCAGGGGATAATGTAGCCCACTTTGCCCACCTGGGAGGCATGCTATTTGCATTCATCATTTTAAAGATCTGGCAAAATAAACGAGGAAGTTTTTATTAAGTAACTTGGTGTATGCAAAGAAATCTGTGGGAACAGTTTAAAGACGCTTTCAGGCAAAGGGACAATGGATTGATCCAGTTGATATTGATCAACAGCATCATATTTCTGGTGATACGGTTACTGGAGGTTGTTTTGG
>JAOTYN010000525.1 GCA_029861825.1 Cyclobacteriaceae bacterium | reverse complement strand
CTACGGATGAGCAGCGCATTTTAAGTTGGGGTGGAGGTACAGTCCGAGTTTGGAATGCAGTCAATGGTGAACAGGTCGGATTTGGTAAGCAGCACGAATATGTTAATGGGGCGGTCTTCTCATCAGATGGGCAACGCATTGTGTCCTGGGGCAGCGGACATCTCGGTGCTGGTAGTAAGGTCCTAATTTGGGATGTGGCCACTTCCCGTCAAATTGGTCCCTGGTTGAAAGGCAACGGGGCTCTTTTTTCTCCCGATGGGCAGCGTATTTTGATTTGGAGCAGTACAGCACTTCGTATTTGGGATGTGGCCAATTCCCGTCAAATTGGTCCAAGCATGAAACAAGAAAGTGTGGTTTATGGTGTGCTTTTTTCCTCGGACGAACAGCACATTCTGACTTGGCATTATGATGGTACGGTCCGCCTTTGGGAGGTATCTTCTGGCAAACAGATAGTCCCCAGCATGAAACACGATGGTCCTGTGAAAGGTGCCGTTTTCTTTAACAACCAGCAACGCATTCTGTCCTGGAGTGAGGATGGCACGGTCCGTGTCTGGGACGCAGCTTCCGGTAAACAGAGTAGCCCCAGTATGAAACATGAAGATATAGTTACTGGTGCTCTTTTTTCTACTGATGAGAAACTCATTTTGACCTGGAGTTATGATGGTACGGCTCGTTTATGGGATTCAGTCACTGGCCAACAAATCGGCCCCAGCATGAAGCATGAAAATAGCTTTATTAATGGGGCTCTATTTTCTCCCGATGGGCAGAGCATTCTAACCTGGTTTGGGGATAAAACCGCTAGATTATGGTCTATTTGGGGGGAGATTTTGATTTCCCAACCAATCATAATGTCCTACAGGTTGAAGCTTTAACTGGCACAAGGTTAAACTACGCAGCTTCAGAATTGGAATTTATGACCAGCGATGAATTTAGCACTAGTTTAAAGAGGTATTTAAAAGTCGCACAAAGCCATGCTAGGGAATGTAAATACAAAGGGCAAAACTTTTATTTGCACTTTTGGGGAAACCAGGAATAACGTGTGCAACAAGGCTATCAATGGGAGTCCTATGGGCCGATTACTCCTGTGGACTAAAGGGAGGTAACTATTAGTTATAATACCCCTTTATTTGGATCACAGGTTAATTACGAAAGACGAAAGACGAATTACGAATGGGCCACTTTATCAGTGGCTTTTTTGTTTTCTGGGGCTAGACCTGCGGAATGATGAGTGGAGGGTGCTAAATTGAGCGTTGAGAACCGGGAACTTTGTATTAAACTTTGTCTCAAGAATAAAAAAGGGAACCCAATGTCCCCCCTTGTGGGGGGCAGGGGGGTGAGAACTCTCATAATCCATTATTCACAACTCACCCGCCTCCCGAGCAAACTTCCCATAAACCTCCTTTGCCTCCTTCAGCTGTCCCATAACACGATCCTTTTCAGCTGGTGACCTCCATCCGGGATCTTTATCCATGATCTCTTCCAGCTTTTCGATCCAACGAATCCCGTATTGCGCAGCATCATAGTCACGAATGGGCTGATCTCCGACCTCTACCCATACGGGATTGGTAAAGGCTTGAGCGTATTGGGCGTCCAAGGGGAATCGTTCATTAACCGCTCCCTCCGCCCTGAGATGGAACCAGCCGCTTTCTGTTACCTTCCTATTTATGGTGACTTCCAGATGCTTGCGATCGCTCTTTAAAGCGTAATCCTTTACAACCTCACCATTAAAAATCAACGTTACTTTGTCCAGCGGAACTATGGATTGAACCTCAAAGGTGATTTCCACCCTGCCACCGCCTGGGGGCAGCTTCACGGTTTCACCGGGGATGTTGCCCCCTACCTGGAAATCTATTAAAGGACCATTGGAAACAAAGGCATGGCCATTTTTCAATCCCTCAAACCAGGCCCTCATATCCAAGCCATCTGATAAGGTGTTGACGTAAGTGCGATGGGAACCAATTTGATTGCTCCTGTGCAAATCGCTAATGGCATCTTCACCACCGCAAGCGGCTACTTTCAGTCCATTGTTCCAGGCAGCATACAGCGGGTAAAAGCCTGCCCGGTTGGGGTAGGACCATTCTACAGCATCGGTGGTGCCAAAGGCGGCGTCCACCAGGAATCCTTTGGCATTCCCTAAATTATTTTCCAGGGGATCATTTTCACCGTAAAAGGAGTGGACATACCCCACCCAGGCCCCCTGGGCTTTAGCCTTGCGAAACATGTCTGTGTTACTGGGATATTGACTCCAGATACCGGTGCCTTCATACCCGTTGGTAAAAGGAGAAATAAGATGCTCTTTCATGCCGAACATGAATACATGTCCCCACACCGGTGGCCGGTATTCCTGACCTACCACCAGCAGGCGTTCATCAGTGGATAGTGGATGCTCCTCACCCCCGGGAATGAAAAACTGGTAGTCGAGAATCCGGTTGTCCTTGTTGGCTATTTGATGCAAAACCAGGTCCTGGTCTTCCGCTTCAGAAATCTGCATCAGATTCTCCAGAGTGTTGTGCAAATTCCCTCCATAATTCATATGCACATGAGTAGAAGCGCTATACCACCCTCGGCTTGACATGTCTGTCATCGGTTCCAGGCTGACTTCCAAAATGGTTATTTTATCCTTTTCTATGGTCACCTCGTGGCGAACGGGATTGAATTCGAATCCTTTGGTAAACAGAATTGTTGCAGAACCGACTGGCAGTTCCAGCTCAAATTCACCTGTGGAATGAAAGATTTTATCGCCGGCACCGGATACCCGAGCATAGGTATCCGTGGGAGCATAAGACTTGCCATCTGCCGCC
>JAOTYN010000111.1 GCA_029861825.1 Cyclobacteriaceae bacterium | reverse complement strand
GAATAGGAACTGGCTGGGTGCCAATATGCTCGAATTTCCGGATATCATCGTCGGCATAAGTATCATCACCAAACAGCGGCCAAACCCGTTCAATTTTGGACTTGTTTATGTATAATAGGCCCAATCCTAATGGTGTGCATAACCACTTGTGCAAACTGGCTCCGTAGTAATCACATTCCAAATCGGGTATCTTGAAATCCAAGTGGGCAAAACTATGAGCACCATCCACGATCACTTCCACTCCTCTTTGGTGGGCCATCTGACAAATTTTCCGGACCGGCAAGATTTGACCGCTTATATTGATCAAATGGGTTACTAACAATACTTTGGTTTTGGCAGTAATGGCCTGCCGGTAAATATCTACAATCTGTGCATCGCTGTCAGGATGAAGAGGCAAAGCAATCGTTTTGCAAACAATGCCTTCACGGCGGGCCTTTTGCCTGAATGCTTCCTGCATACTCAGATAGTCCTGATCGCAGAAAATGGCTTCTTCTCCCGCCTCCATTTTTAACCCCAGTATAACGGTGTCCAATGATTCAGTAGTATTGCGGGTGATCACCAATTCCTCCGTACGGCATCCCGCTAAAGCTGCCAATTGTTCTTTTTGCTTGGTCCTATCCTCCTCCAATTCCCGCCGCATATAAAAGCTGGGACGGGAGTTTAAATATTTCCAATTTTCATCCAACCCTTGTAAGGTGGATTGTGGCATGGGGCTGTAGTAGCCGTTTTCAAGATTGATAAAATCCGGGCTTTGATAAAACGCTTTCTGGATCTTTTCCCAAAAGGTCTCATTTTCAGCTAAAGCCAGGGTTGATTCACCGGCATGGTGGGCCGACAGAACCTTTACCTGGGCTATCAAGGCTTCTGAAAACGGTATCGGAGCCAATGCCCAAATACCCGATCGGGAAATGAACTGTCTGCGCGAAAGCATATGAGATCAATTATAAGGTCGGTCCAGAATTTCCTTTAAGATTATCGCTTGCTTAAGTCCTTGTGGCTGCTTAAGAAGCTTGAATACCTCCCTGGCAACCTTGGGACCCTTTTTTTGTTTTACCACAAACTCCTTGAAGGCTCCTTCACGCATTATAATATCAGGATGTGATGAGACCGGTGCTGGCTCCTCCTCCTTATAATGGGGCTCTTCCTCCGGTATCAATTGTGGGATCTCCGGGAAGTCTGGAACACGCTTTGAGGGTTCTGCAGGAGCAGAGACCGGTGTTCCCGTCAATTCACGCAAGATATCCTCAAAAGTGACCGCGGGTTCCGGAGCTTTTTGGGTTTTCGGCGGAGGGCTGGTTCGGGTCCTCGTTGGAGCTTGATTGGGTACCGGCGGCTTCTTCTGCTTCTTTTTAGAGAACACCCTGGAGAGGAACCAAATGATGATCAGGCCGAAGTATATTAACGTTTGAATGTCATCCATGCTGACTAAAAATACCAAAAATAATTATAAATTAGCGGGAGCATTTTTTAAAATTCGGGAGATCATTTCTTTTTATGCTTCTTACCAAACTTGAAATCAAGGGGTTTAAAAGCTTCGCGGACAAGGTAATAATTAATTTTGATGAAGGTATTACTGGAGTAGTTGGCCCCAATGGGTGCGGTAAATCCAATGTAGTTGACGCTATCCGCTGGGTATTGGGAGAACAAAAAATCAAGACCCTGCGATCCGAAAAGATGGAGAATATCATCTTTAACGGAACAAAAAACAGAAAACCTACCCAGATGGCGGAAGTCAGTCTGACTTTCGATAATACCCGCAACGTACTTCCTACAGAATATTCCCAGATCACCATCACCCGTCGTTATTTTCGTTCAGGCGATAGTGAGTATCAGTTAAATGGGGTGACTTGCCGTCTTAAGGACATCAATAGCCTGTTCATGGATACCGGGATAGGCCCCGACAGCTACGCCATTATCGAACTGAAGATGGTAGATGATATCCTGAACGATAAGGACAACAGCCGGCGTAACCTGTTTGAAGAAGCTGCGGGGGTCTCCAAGTTCAAGATCCGCAAAAAACAAACTTTGAAGAAACTCAGCGATGCGGATACCGATTTAGAGCGGGTTGAGGACCTCTTGTTCGAGATCGAAAAGAACCTCAAATCTCTTGAAAAGCAGGCTAAACAGGCCGAAAGGTACTTCAAACTAAAAGAAGACTATAAAACCTATAGTATCGTATTAGCTAAAAAGTCTGCTAGCAAATATACCTCAGCCTTTCAGAATTTGAACCAACAAATTGATGGCGAAAACGATCGCAAGTTGGCTTTCAATACGCAACTGACCGAAAAAGAGGCCGAAGTAGAGCAGGCCAAGACTCGTTTAATTGAGCTGGAGAAAGCCCTGGCCCAAAAGCAAAAAGCGCTGAATGATCAGGTGTCTAACATTCGAAAGTTTGAAAGCAACAAGCAGATCAAGAATGAAAGACTGCGCTATCTTCACGACAAAGACGATTCCCTGGCCAAACAAATTAATTTGGACAAAGAAAGTCGGGAAAGAGCCTCTATCAGCATTTCCGGGTTGTCTAAAGAAAAAGAGCGCATCACCGAGCTATTGATCCAAACCGAGCAGCATGTCAATGCCCTGAGAACAGAGTATCAACAGCAAAAAGACAAGACCAGCACCCTGCAAGGTGAATTGCAAATGTTGTCCGATCAGTATCGGGACAAGAAAGACCAGGTGTATCAGCTGAGTAAGGATCACGAAATTAAAGAGATCCAGATAACCACTTTGCAACAGGAACTGGAGAAGGCTTCTACCGATACTACTGAAAAAAGCGCCAGTATCCACACCTTCGATGAAAAGATCTCCGGCATAGCCCAGGAGATCAACGACAAGAATATTCAGCTGGAACAATGGAAGGTAGAGGAAGAAAAGCTGCAAGAGGGCATTGAATCAACTACCAAGACCATCGAGGTTATTCGAGATGAACTAGTGGAACAGAGTCGCAAATTAGACGCCAAGCAAAACGAATACAACCTCACCAAATCGCTGGTAGAAAACTTGGAAGGATTCCCGGAAGCTATCAAATTTCTTAAGAGGAAAGCCGATTGGGGTAAACAAGCACCTTTGCTATCCGACATCCTCACCTGCGATGAAAATTACCGGGTAACTATCGAAAATTACCTGGAGCCTTACATGAATTATTACATCGTTGATAATGAGTCTCAGGCTTATCAGGCTATAAATTTGCTTAATGAAGCGGCTAAAGGTAAGGCCCATTTTTTTATTTTGGACAGCTTCAAAGGATTCCATCCATCTCAAGGTAAGATATTCGATAATGCTACCAGTGCTACGGAAATCGTAGAATACGAAAACAAATACCGCAACCTGATAGGGCATATCCTGGATGGTGTCTACATCGTCGATGGGGACTATGTAAACATGCCTCAAGACGAATCCTGCGTATTCATCACCAAAAATGGAAAAGCCATCAAAAGAAAACACAGCATTTCCGGTGGCTCCGTGGGGTTATTTGAAGGAAAGCGTATAGGGCGGGCCAAAAATCTGGATAAGCTGCAAAAGGAGATCCGTTCGCTGGACAAGAATATTCAAAAGATCAGGTACAGTTTGGAGTCCAAGCAAGAGGAATTGAATCAATTAAAGGAATCCACTTACAGACCGCGCATTGATTTCCTGCAGAACGAGATCTATCGCATAAACGAAGAATATGTCTCGTACCGAACTAAGAAGGAACAGTTCACCCAGTTGATCACCAGCAACAAAACCAAAAAGGAAGATATCGATTCCAAGATCGCGGAGTTGAAAACTGAATTGGCACAGATACAACCTCAAGCAGAGCAGGAGTCCAAGAATCTGGAGGAGTTCGAGAAAATAATTCAAAAGACCAACGAGCTACTGGTCCAGGAAAATGATCAATTGAATCAAAAATCCGGCGCCTTTAACGAAAGAAATCTATTGTACCACCAGCAACAGAATCAGATCAGTTCCCTGGATTCTGAACTGTCCTTCAAGCGCAATGCTCTGGATAATAGTGAGCAGAGAATAGCCGAAAATCAAACTGGCATCCAACAAAATCAGGATGAAATAAAGCGCTTATTGGAATCTGCCGAAGTCAATGAAGGGGAATTGCTGGACCTGATCAAGGAACGAGAGGTTTTTGAAAAAGAGGTCAATGAGGCCGAACGCGAATATTATGAGTGTAGAGGTGATATTGATCAGTTGGATAAACAAGGCCGGGAAATTCAGCGGAATCGGGAACAAAGCGATATGCTGTTGATGGAGTTGAACAACAATTTGAACGAAACCAAATTACAGCTAAGCTCGGTGAAAGAACGTCTCTCGGTGGAATTCAACGTTGACCTGGAAGCGCTGGTTGAGGACTCACCGGATGATCTCGACCAGGGTGTGGCCCACATGGATGAAGAGGAATTGCAAGCCAAAGTCTTTAAGATGAGGGAGAAGCTGGAGCGTATGGGACCCATAAATCCCATGGCCATGGACGCCTACGATGAGATTAAACAGCGGCACGAATTCATAACTTCGCAAAAAGAAGATTTGTTAGGTGCCAAGGAGTCCTTGCTGACCACCATAGAGGAAATCGATACGGTAGCCAAGGAGACATTTCTGGGAGCCTTCAACAACATTAAGGCCAACTTCATTCACGTGTTCCGCTCCCTATTTACTGAGGAAGATGATTGCGACTTAAAACTCACCAATCCTGATGCTCCTCTGGAATCCCCCATTGAGATCATGGCAAAGCCCAAGGGAAAAAGGCCCTTGACCATCAATCAGCTTTCAGGGGGCGAGAAAACGCTTACAGCAACTTCTCTGCTGTTTGCCATTTATCTGTTAAAACCAGCCCCCTTCTGTATCTTTGATGAAGTGGATGCTCCTTTAGACGACGCTAACATCGACAAGTTCAATCAGATCGTTCGTAAATTCTCCGAAGAATCGCAATTTATTATAGTAACACATAACAAAAGGACCATGGCCAGTACCGATATAATTTATGGTATTACCATGATCGAACAAGGGGTCTCCCAGGTAGTGCCAGTAGATCTGCGCGAACTAGCCTAGGCATGGTGGTTTACCAGGTGAATCTTCTTATCTTCAGCAGTTGTAAAATTTTAGACTTTAAATCTAATGGGTGCATACAAAGAAGCGCATGGTGGCGTATTAAAGGAATTATATTTAGGTGAATCTGTCGCAGAACAGGAAAAGATCCTGGCTATGGAGTATCCCTCCTGGGATCTTGGTCCTCGCCAACTTTGCGATATCGAACTTTTGCTTAACGGTGCATTTTCTCCACTAGAAGGTTTCCTGGGCCAGACAGACTACAAATCGGTTATGGAAGATATGCGCCTCAGTTCTGGAATACTGTGGCCGTTACCCATTATGTTGGATGTAACGGAAGCTTTTGCCGATTCCATAACCCAGGGAGGGATGATCTCATTACGCGATCCGGAAGGAGTGCTGGTAGCCACCATGGAAGTTGAGGACATTTGGAAACCGGATAAGCAACAAGAGGCGCAGCTTGTTTACGGCACCGACCTGGAGGCGCATCCTGCGGTGAACTATCTATTGAACCAAATCCACAGTGTCTACTTAGGGGGACGGCTGAGAGGTGTAGAACCTCCCTCCCACTACGATTTCAAACTACTGCGTGACTCCCCTTCGGAGCTCAGAGGTCGATTCAGAAAACTAGGCTGGCGCAAGGTAGTGGCCTTTCAAACCCGGAACCCCA
The DNA here is from genome assembly GCA_029861825.1 of Cyclobacteriaceae bacterium. Classification (GTDB taxonomy): domain Bacteria; phylum Bacteroidota; class Bacteroidia; order Cytophagales; family Cyclobacteriaceae; genus JAJCYK01. The sequence continues at coordinate 4,846 of JAOTYN010000111.1, read as the reverse complement.
TGCACAGGGCGCACCAGGAGATCACCTTCAGGGCTGCCAAGATCCATGAAGCCAATTTGCTGATTCAGCCGGTTATTGGCATGACCAAACCAGGCGATGTGGATCACTACACCCGCGTCAGGTGCTATGAAAAAATACTGGAACAATATCCGGAGCAAACTACCACTTTGAGTCTGTTAAATCTGGCCATGCGAATGGCCGGTCCCCGAGAAGCGGTATGGCACGGTTTGATCCGGAAGAATTACGGCTGCACCCATTTTATAGTAGGCCGTGACCATGCCGGACCTGGAAACAAACCCGACGGCACCCCATTTTATGATCCTTATGAGGCTCAGGATCTATTCAACAAATACCACGATGAAATGGATATCACTATGGTTCCGTTCCAAATGATGGTATATGTGGAGGATCGGGCTCAGTACATACCGGTAAACGAGACCACCAAAGAAATGAAGGTCAAGAATATCAGCGGTACTGAATTTAGAAGAAGGCTCAGGGAAGGTTTGGACATACCCGAATGGTTCTCCTACAAAGAAGTTATCGATGAGCTTCGCAAAATGTACCCCGCCAAGCATTTGCAAGGGCTTACTATATTTTTTACTGGCTTGTCAGGATCTGGCAAGTCCACCATTGCCAATGCGCTTTTAGTTAAAATGCTGGAAAACGGCAACCGCAGGGTAACCATCCTGGATGGTGATATTGTGCGCAAAAACCTTTCCAGTGAGCTGGGCTTCACCAAGGAGCATCGAGACATCAATATCAAGCGTATTGGTTATGTGGCCGCGGAGATCACCAAGCACGGTGGAGTGGCAATTTGTGCACCCATTGCGCCCTATCACTCCATCCGTAAGGAAGTTCGTGAAACCGTGGAAAAAGTAGGAGGATTTGTGGAGATCTATGTCAACACCCCCCTGGAAGAGTGCGAAAAACGTGATCGTAAAGGACTGTATGCCAAAGCCCGGGCCGGTAAGATCAAAGGGTTTACGGGAATCGATGATCCCTATGAGATTCCGGAAAACCCTGAAATGGTCATCGATACGCTGACCCTTACTCCGGAACTGGCTGCTCATCGCATCCTGGTAAAACTGGAAAGCCTGGGTTATATTAAATAACCAGTTCAGTAACCAGGTGAAAAATAATTGGAGTGCTCACCCTTAGTCCCTGGATCCCAGAACTGGCTTATTTAAGTCAGCCTGCACAATTTCTTTGAGCTCCAAATTGCATGGAATTAGTTGTAATTTAGGGCATCATACTTTAAATTTAAAGAAGGCGCTGCTCTCACCGGGCAGCTTCTTTTAGCTAATGTTAACCCTAAATCCACTCTAACATGAAGGTCTTCGATGCCAAACACATTAAAAATATTGTCCTCCTGGGGGCCGCTAAGTCCGGTAAAACTACGCTGGCGGAAACCATGCTATTTGAGGCCGGACTGATCAATCGCCGAGGTACTGTTGAAGATAAGAACACGGTATCCGACTATCATGAGATCGAACACGACCGAGGCAATTCCGTATATGCCACCGCGCTACATACGGAATGGCGCGATTACAAAATCAATATCATAGACACACCCGGACTGGACGATTTTATTGGTGAGATCGTTTCCTCCGTGCGGGTTGCCGATACCTGTGTGTTATTGATCAATGCCCAGCAAGGCATCGAAGTGGGCACAGAATTGATCTGGAACTATGCCGACCGCTATCAAAAGCCGGTTATTCTAGCTGTCAATCAACTTGATCATCCAAAAAGCAATTGGGATAACACCTTAGATTCTATCAAGCATCGTTTTGGCAGCTCCGCTACTCTAATGCAATACCCGGTGAACCAGGGCGAAGGATTTGACTCCATTATCGACCTGCTGAAAATGATCATGTACAAATTTCCGGCAGGAGGTGGAAAACCTGAAAAACTTCCTATTCCGGACGATCAAAAGGAAATAGCAGAAGCCCTGCACAATGAACTGGTAGAAAAAGCCGCCGAGAACGATGAGAATCTCATGGAGCTGTACTTTGAAAAAGGCTCACTGGATGAAGATGAAATGAGACAAGGCCTTAAGATCGGGATGCTCAATCACGAGGTCTTCCCCATCTTCTGCATTTCTGCCAAACAAAATATGGGCAGCGGTCGAATGATGGGATTCATCGATAATGTAGCTCCCTCCGCTACTGAAATGAATCCTGAACCCACTGAAGACGGTGGTGAGATTAAACAAGAGACTGAGGGTGATCCGGTGCTGTTTGTATTCAAAACTTTGGTGGAACCCAATCTGGGGAAAATGTCCTTCTTCAAGGTGATCTCCGGAACGCTTAAGGTTGGGGCAGATCTGGTCAACCATCAAAGCGGGCATACCGAACGACTTAACCAGCTGTTTATCATGGACGGCAAGAATCGCAATCCGGTTGACAAACTGGTTGTGGGAGATATTGGCGCTACCCTTAAACTTAAGAGTACTGAAACTAATCACACCCTTCACGTCAAAGGTAAGGACGTGAGCATTAAGCCTATCCAATTTCCAGGACCTCGCATTCGTACCGCAATTATCGCTAAAAACAAGGCCGACGATGAAAAATTGGGCGAAGTTCTAAAAAAGATCCATCAGGAAGATCCTACCGTAGAGGTAGAATACTCCCGAGAATTAAAACAGCTGATCTTGTCCTGCCAAGGTGAATTACACTTGGCTATGGTGCGGTGGGCCTTGGAAAATACGTATAACCTGGATGTCGATTACGTCACTCCCCGCATACCCTATCGCGAGACCATCCAGAAAGCGGCCGATGCATCGTATCGACACAAAAAACAATCCGGTGGCGCCGGTCAATTTGGAGAGGTGTACCTGAAAATTGAACCCTTTACTGAAGGAATGCCAGAGCCTACCGGTTTTAATGTTCGAAACAAAGAAGAGACCGACCTGCCCTGGGGTGGTAAGCTGGTGTTCTACAATTGTATTGTGGGGGGTGTTATTGACCTGCGATTCCTGCCTTCAATAAGAAAGGGAATTCTCGAAAAAATGGAGGAAGGACCCCTCACCGGATCCTATGTACGCGATGTGAGGGTAATGGTCTATGATGGTAAAATGCACGCCGTTGACTCCAATGATATCTCTTTCAAGATCGCAGGCATGATGGCGTTCCGTCAGGCGTTCACCTCAGCAGATCCCCAACTACTGGAACCCATCTATGACCTGGAGGTAATGGTCCCTGAAGAATTGATGGGGGATGTAATGACTGATTTACAGTCCAGAAGATCAATTATTCAGGGTATGGAAGCTAAAGGCGCTTACCAGATCATCAAAGCGCGAACGCCGTTAGCAGAGCTAGATCGGTATACCACCACCCTGCGCTCCATAACTCAGGGAAAGGCTAATTTCAGCAGTACCTTTGCAGAATATGCACCGGTGCCTTATGATATTCAGCAAAAGTTAATGGCCTCTTATAACGAACAGCTGGAGGAGGTGCACGGATAGGTCAACGGCCCTTGACCCCGGGATACAGGTCCGCTACCCGATCGCTTTGAAAATAAGCCTTCGATTCAATGTCCATGATGGTCAAATGGCCATCCCAGGCAGCGCCTGTATCCATCATCCATACATTTCCCGATTGTAGTGGGACGGGATATCCTGCTCTTATGGTAGGAGAATGTCCAATGTATATTTCTTTATAGGAACCCAATGATTTTTCCTCATGATGCATTTTGAGGCGACAAGCCAGATTGAACAGGCTTCGGTCCCATAGAAAAATACTTTCATCCTGCTCCATCAAAGGTTTATCCGGCATTATGCCGGCGTGTACGAATAATCTGTGGTCGGTAGTGAGGTGATATAATTTAGCCTGTTCCAGAAATTGCCGGTGCGAAAGAGGAACACCGTCAGCATAGCTATTGAGTGTGGCCTGCCCGCCCTGATTAAGCCACAGATCCGGAGGCACCTGGTTTCTAAACCAACTTAAGGCCCAATAGTCGTGATTGCCCAATATATAGGTGAGGTTGGGAATTTTTAACAGGAATTCAATGCACTCTCTTACTTGGGGCCAACCGTCGCAAACATCTCCCAGCGCCACCAGATGGTCGTACTCCGGATTGAAGTCACAACGGTTCAAACACTGCTCCAGTGCCCTAAAGGCGCCGTGGATATCTCCAAGAACAAAGGTCCGACCGGTCATATTGGCTGGTAATTTTTAGTATTTGATTGATCAATTATAGTTAAATTGCTAGTAAACTCAGAGGTGGCCATGACCAAAAATTACCAGGGGTTAAAGTATTTATCTGTTCTGACAATACCGGCAACTGTCATGATTTCATTGAACGCCACCGGTGCTCTGACCTTCATCACCTTAATTTATGTATTTGGCTTGGTTCCTTTGATTGAGCTCTGGTTCAAACCAAATGACCATAACGTATCGGCAGCAGAAGCGGCTATAATGCAAAAAGATGCACTTTACGACTGGATCCTTTATTTGATCGTACCTCTGCAGTGGTTCTTTGTCGGATACTTCCTAACCAGGATATCAACCGCTGGAGACACGGTGACCATTCTAGGAAGAATCACTGCCCTGGGCATTCTTTGTGGAGTATTTGGAATTAATGTAGCCCATGAATTGGGACACCGAAAAGAAAAGGTCGCACAATTTTTGGCGAAGTGTCTCCTGCTTTCCTCACTGTACATGCATTTCTTTATCGAACATAATAGGGGTCACCATAAGAAAGTATCTACCTCCGCTGACCCTGCTTCAGCGCGTTTTGGTGAAAGCGTATACCGGTTTTGGTTCCGCTCTATTTGGTACAGCTATTTATCGGCCTGGCAGTTGGAGAATAGCAGACTGAAAAAGCATGGGCGTTCGCCCTGGTCCCT
>JAOTYN010000523.1 GCA_029861825.1 Cyclobacteriaceae bacterium | reverse complement strand
CGGTTGCAACCATTCAACCAAATGGGGAGATCAATATTCCTTTCAAATTAATAGATATACGCAGTAAAAAGACAACTTTTGATACTTGCAAAAAAGAAGTTGACAGGGTCGGCCTTTATATAGGAATGTGGTATACTCAGCCAGCAGGTTCAGTATTGCCTCATCTTACTTTACCTGGGCGCTCCGAGGCGCCAGGATTGGCGGTAAGCGCCACCATACAGCATGGGTATTTTGGCAATAACAATCAGTACCATCATACTTTTATACACAGTACCAAAACTTTTACAAAACCTCCCACAGGTAGTAATCCCGCAAGAACAGTAACCAGGAACTCCATTTACTTGGAATTGGCACCAACCATTCGTAGTGATTTTTTAGAACAAATTTATCGTATACGGATTACCGGCCCGCCTGGCACCAATATTTATATTTGGGTGTATAAATCAGGCAAAGGCTATGGTTTAGTGTACGACAATGAGTCAATGACCGGACTCCAAGTCCGCAATTCACACCTCATTGGAAGACCTGGGGGAGCGAATAACATTCTAACTGTCGCTTCCTATAACGAAAGGAATGGTGGGATCTCTGATTTCTCTTCACCAGGCCCATTGATGGATTACTCAACCGATGGCGTTCCATATATCAACAAGCCAGATGTAACCGCTCCGGGTTCGGATGAATATTATGATAATTCGGACCCAGATTGGATACTCCCCAAGGATGACGGGATCCTTGCTGCTGAAAGCGCACATACGAATCCTCCCGATAGTTCACTATGCAGTCAGCAAACTGCACCACCCAATTATGTCGGTCATAGTGGTACCAGTATGGCCTCTCCGCACATCGCAGGAATGGCGGCGCTTATATTAGAACAGAATAGTAATCTTACCACCTCTCAGCTAATAAATATTATCAAGAATAATGTGCAGCCCAGTAGTGCGCCAAATGCTAATGATTGGGGAGCCGGAAAAGTAGATGTCAAAAGGGCTATTGATCATACACCATCAGGACCATCACCTTAACCTTAACCCCTGAGCAATATGCAGATAAATTTATATATCCGAAAACTAGAATTTAGTGGTAGGGGCCGCAATTACAAAACTATAGTATCCTAAAACAGAATGCCCGATCAATCCACCATAATCAAAATCGCTGCCTTTCTGGGAAACTCTATTTCAGAAAGCGGGGCAATTTTTGAGGAATTTTCCACGGAATTCTTAGGAGTAGATTTGCCAACAGCAGTTACTCAAAGCCAGGGGGTACAGGATGCATTGGGCATCGGTAAAAATGCCGCTGAGGACCTTAAATCTGCGGTAACAGAACTAGAAGGCATGCCTGTGGATGCCTCGGCAGCAGAAATTGCGCTTAAATTTACTCTATTTGGGGATGGACTCAGGCAATACTTTTTTGCCATAAACACTTTGATTCAGTCCATCGAAGGAGCTATTACTTCCTCTGGCCTGCCCGGTAACACTCAGGCCGCAGCAAATGAGCTGAAAGATCGATTTAGAAAATTATTCACAGATTATATTGTCGTTACCGCTTTGGAGTTTCTTTCTCCGCAATTGCTGTTCATTTTAAATCTTTTGGGCTTAGTTGATTGGGGTTATAAACCCTTGCCTGAAGGATCAGAAGATGATGGAGTTTCAAATTCCTATGTTAAAAAAGATCTTCAGTTGTATAAAATAAAGGATCTGATCACGGATCCCTTAGCACACTTCATTGACACCATTGGTTGGGGACATGCAGATTTTGACCCTGAACCTTACTTCAGGATTTTTACTGAATTCATGCGACGTGATGAAAGTTTTATCCTGGATCAAATAGACGGAGATCCCGTACTTTCATATGGCGCCGTGAGTATTGGAAGGTTATCATCAGAATCACCACCAGCACTTAGAATTACCTTAACCGCCGACCTGCAGGAAACTGAGACCGTAACCCGCAACTTAGGGGATGCCTTACGGCTGAACTTTGAAGCCAACTATGGCTATCAGGGAGGTGCCTCCGCGATCATTAAACCACCTTTGGATGTAAGCTTGGTGCCAAATCTTGGGGAAGTTAACGGAGGACTAAAACTATTCATTGATCGACAAGAGTCCGCACGACCCTTTAACATTATTAATGCTGGAAACTTCACCCTGTCTGTAGATGATACCCCTTTTGGATTTGGATTGGATGCCAACTGGGATATAGAGGCTGGTGAAGCCACCATTAATCCTTTGGTGTTTGCCAAAATTTCCCGGGGGGTGATCGACCTGGATACTTCGGATGGTGATAGTTTTGTGTCTAGCTTGCTGTCAGGTTCGGACATAAATGGGAACTTCGATGTAGGTTTTGAGTGGAGCGGGCAAGATGGCTTGCGCATTACCGCCAGCGGTGGTATAGAAATAATGCTGCCCTTGCATGTAAACCTGGGGGTTATTGAAATCAATAACCTTTATATAGCATTAAACATACAGGAATCCGGAACGCTATCGCTGGAAACTTCTTCTGGATTTACCGGTAATTTGGGCCCGCTATCAGCGGCAGTAGAACGTTTGGGGGCAGTTACCAATTTAAGTCTTTCTGAAAATAACGACTCCGATACCGGTCCTTTTGATTTGAGTATCGACTTCAAGCCGCCCAGCGGTGTGGGGCTTGCTTTGGACGCGGGCGTGGTGAAAGGGGGAGGTTACCTGTATTTCGATTTTGACAAGGAAGAATACGCAGGGGCCTTGGAATTAACCTTTAGTGAATGGATTTCCCTTAAGGCCATTGGTTTAGTAACCACCCGCATGCCCGATGGCTCCAAGGGCTTCTCTA
>JAOTYN010000522.1 GCA_029861825.1 Cyclobacteriaceae bacterium | reverse complement strand
AGCATACGTAAAATCCAAACCTAGGTATTATCAATTCTTTTGGGATTGGACCTTGAATAGGTAGATTATTTTTAATGGGGTAATTCTTAAAACGCACCTTAAAGTAACATATTTTTACGGTGAAAGTTCGATCCTAATTGGATATTACCTGCTTAAAATATTCCAATGTTGGCTTCAAACCTTGTGCACGGTTATATCTTGGTTCCCATTCCAACAATTCCTTAGCTTTGCTAATGTCCGGACGCCTTTGCATGGGGTCATCGATCGGCAAAGGTTGATAGATGATCTTTGAGCCGGATCCGGTTAAGTTGATGATCTCTTCTGCAAATTCTGTAATAGTGATTTCTTCGGGGTTTCCGATATTGACTGGCAAGTGGTAGTCGCTCATGAGCAACCTGAAGATCCCTTCGACTTGATCCTCCACATAACAAAAGGAGCGGGTTTGGGTGCCATCACCAAATACCGTAAGATCTTCACCCCTCAACGCCTGACCGATAAAAGCAGGAAGCGCCCTTCCATCGTGCAAACGCATTCTGGGACCATAGGTATTGAAAATTCGAACAATACGGGTATCAACCTGGTGAAAGGTATGATAGGCCATGGTCATGGCTTCCATAAACCTCTTGGCCTCGTCATAAACCCCTCTAGGACCCACTGGATTTACATTTCCCCAGTAATCCTCGTTTTGAGGATGCTCCAGAGGATCTCCGTAGATCTCGGAAGTCGAAGCCACTAAGATCCGGGCGTTTTTAGATTTTGCCAATCCCAGCAAGTTCAGGGTACCCAGAGACCCTACCTTCAAGGTCTCAATGGGCATTTTCAGGTACTCAATAGGACTGGCAGGTGAGGCGAAGTGCAAAATGTAGTCAAGTGGTCCACTGACATGCGCGAACTGCGACACATCGTTGAAGTGAAATTCGAATTCTTTCAAAGGCATTAAATGTTCAATGTTCTGTAAAGACCCAGTCAATAAGTTGTCCATACAGATCACTTCCATGCCTTCTTGTATAAAGCGATCACATAAATGCGATCCCAGAAACCCGGCCCCACCGGTAATTAATATCCTCTTTTTACTCATGTATTTTATAAATTGGTGCTGCAAAACTAACTTTTTTAGAGTAAGGCCAAAAATCAAAGTGCATAAGATTAATTCCAATATGATCAAATACTTCTTTCATTCTAATCGTGGGAAGATCAAACCATGAAATCTCCTATTATTATAATAGGCAGTGGAGGTCATGCAGTTTCCATTGTGGATCTCATAGAGACTCTGGATAATTATGATATTCAGGGTTTTTGGGATTTTAAACAAAGTAAAGTACAACAGCTAAACGGCTATCCAAGATTGAGTCATGATTCCATTTCTGACTTAGTTGGCGAACAGGTGCCTCTGGCTCTTGGAATCGGACAGGTTAAATCTGCCCAAACCCGTAAGCAGTTATACCTCCAGTTGAAAGTATTGGATGCCAAAATTCCTAACATGATATCACCTCATGCCTATGTTTCAAAAAGGGCCAGCATCGGAATGGGTTGTCAAATAATGCCTGGAGTTGTTATTAACGCCCAGGTCACCATAGCGGATAACTGTATTATTAATTCAGGAGCTATATTGGAACATGGTGTTTCTTTAGAAGCTCATACTCACATCAGTACCTCCGCAGTTTTAAACGGGAATTGCCGTATTGATTCTGAAACTTTTATTGGCAGCAACGCCACCATAAAACAAGGTGTACATATTGCCTCCGAAAATATCATCGGAGCAGGTGCCGTAGTATTGACGGATACTAAGTTCCAAAGCACCTATGTTGGCAACCCCGCACGCCGTCTGATTACCTAAACAATTGGACACTACATGAGGAGCACACGCTCTTTGAAGACTCCTTCGTCGGTGGTGATCAACAACAGATAGAGACCACGACTGAGGCTTTCCACATTTAATTTCCAGCCACCAGCCTCATAGCTAATAGGTATTTTCATATACTCTCCCTTCATATTAACCAAGTTCACCTGCCTTAATCCTTCAGTGATAAAAGGATCCACATTTATCTGGTTGGTGGCAGGATTGGGGCCAAAACTATATAAGCCCAGGTCGGGAAAGCTGCTCAGATCAGCGATCTGCAAGGTACCGGCTGTGGTAAGAGCAGCTGAAAAATCTGACTTAGGGTTATGCTGGTAGGTTATATCCTCCGGGGCCGCGGCCGGATTGGCCGGGGTGGTAAAAATTTCAATATTGCTGTACTCTGAAACGAAGCTGCCCTCTGTATTGCAAACTGATCGAACCCTCCATTCGTAGGTTACGCCGGGAGTGGTTCCGGATAACCAAACTGCCCACCAGGGAATATTAGAAGTAAACCAGCTTTGAGAACCCTGTACTCTAATCTGCAGGTCGTAGGTTGAAGCCTCTGCCCTTCTGCTCCATCTTAGTATGGTGCCGGAGGAACGAACAAATGATCGAAGGTTCCTGGGTACCTGGCATCGATCTCCAGCTTGATAGTCAGTTCCGTAGATGAATGCGGAAACTGTACTGTCATTTTCACAAATGGTGCGAATTCCCCACTCATAGGTAACTCCTGGAGTTAGATTTGGGGAAAAAGCAGGTATGCTGTCGGTTACAATTTCTACCCACTCGGAAGTAGAGCCTAATTCATGATAGGCAAAACGGTACGCAGTGCCACCGGTCATGATGTCACAGGAAAATGAAGGCACCCCCGATTGAGAATAGGATACCTGCAAGTTGGCGGGATCTTCACATCGAATACTACCCATAGTTTGGAAAGATCCAAATAGGGAAAGATCGGATTGCATGG
>JAOTYN010000110.1 GCA_029861825.1 Cyclobacteriaceae bacterium | reverse complement strand
TTCATTGCTGCTCCATAATTCCGCCCCGGTCTTGACATCAAAAACACTTAAATATCCTTCCAGACCGTCTTTGAAACCGTATACCAGCAGGGTGCCGGACTCGTACAGCAGGTTTTTGGCCAATACGTTTTTGAAACCCGCTTTCTTGGTGTCGCCGATGATGCGACCGTTATAGGGGTCAATTATTATCACAGCATCGGGCAGCTCAATCTCCGCAAAGAAGGTATTGTCGAGTGGTTTATAGCTGCCTACAGGCAGATTGCCGAGTCCTTTGATCTCCCAGGATTGCTGGCCGGTGTCGCCGTTTATACCATAAAGACCGTCACGGGTATTGATCACTAAATTACCCAGGGGGGTAATCTGCTGCCACAAGATGGCGCTTTTAAACTGGATATTCCAGGTGGGTGCGGGACGCTGAGGGTCACCGTTATGAGCACCTAAATAACAGGTGCTGATGAGTAGCCCTACTATTAAAAAAAATCTGCAATATTTCATGGATTTACCGTTTGGTCCAATCCGAAATAAGCCAATGATACCGTAGAAAACCAGGCAGTTAACGGGCATATGGTACGTCAGCAAGAGGAATGGTTAGAAAACGCACAATCCATTAACTAAGCATCCAACTGATATTAAGTCGATGTAGTAAAATGACGCATCAATTTTGTAAAATAGAGCAGTCGGTCCCTTGAAAGTAACAACTAACAACGGTCCGATTAGGCGCTTACTTGTCTAAACCTTTTTATACCACTCCTTTCTCTCCTTCCCATCTTCCCACTTGGCGGTAGTTTGCAGCTTAACAGCGTCCTCGGTGAATATAAACTTCAAGCGGTCGTATAGTCCGGAGGGCATGCCTCCGTATTCAAAAGTATTGTCGCCACTGTATTCGTACCATCTTCCGAAGACCTCATTTTTCTGCCAAAGCTGTCCATCCTTTTCAAAAAACTCCATCCTCTTGGACGAACCCTCCTTTTGGTACTTACCCACAATCTTACCCAGGGCATCATAAGAGGCTTTCAGGCGATCGCTCATGTTACAGTCAAAGAGCACCTTCTTGGTCTTGCCATCTGTCATTACCTCCAGGGTTCTTTGCTGGGCTTCCGCTGCTGCCGAGGATGAGTCTTTGTCCAAATAAGGGTCACCCGTGAAATAGATCTGGGTGACCAGACTTTGGTAACCGGGTGCAGAAACCATCAGGTGAAAATGGGCAGGACGGATGGTGCCATCACCCACATCGTAAGGCACAGGCATCTGGGTGATGAATTTGTACCGGCCCTGTTCATCGCAATAGGTGGTGCCTCGGTAGCGGTATTCATCAGAGTGGTTATCGTACACTTCTTTAGCGTCGCAGTGCCAAAGTTCCACCTTGGCATCTTTATAAGGGGTACTGCAGTCCTTATGCCGCACCACTCCGGATAATTCTACGATATCTCCGGGCATGCCCTTGATCACCAGGTTGTCTCTTTTAGGGCTGTCAGCCCGGTAAAAAGGCCCTAGAATATCGGAGGTGGTCTGGCAGTCGCCCCGGTAGGAGGTGCCGTCGAAGCGTACAAATCCGGTGGTAGAAATGGCCACTGCCGTAAGGCCGGTTAGTTTGGTGAATTCTCTTCTTCTCATGGTTCGGTGTTTCGAGTATGTTGTATATGCATATAAGTTAGGGCAATTTTTGCAGCTTCACAAACGGCGTTGGTGGCTGAAAAGAAGCACTAATTGTCCTGAAAAAGCACTTCTGAAAGAGCAAGTTGTTTTACACTTTACAAATCGCACCAATTGCCGTAAATTGACCCCCTACCAATTAAAAGTTAACCACATAATCATGGAAGAACAAACAATCGACAGCGGCATGAACCAGGAGATGGGCCTGACCAATGCCGCCCGTGGGCATTTAATGGAAACCGCCAAATGGGCCAAGTTTCTAGCTATCGTAGGATTTATCATGATCGGTATCCTGGTGATCGTAGCGTTTTCTTTAGGGGGGATCATGTCGTCCATTCCGGAGTTTTCCGAGGTGCCGGGAATGGCAGAAATGGGTGGAGCCTTTATCACAGTGATGTATTTGTTTATTGCATTACTATATTTTTTCCCCACGCTATATTTGTATCGCTTTGCTACCAAAACCCAGACAGCATTAGCCGGTTCAAATGCCGAGGGCTTGGGTAGCGGCCTGGAAAACCTAAAATCGACTTTCAAATTTATGGGTATTATAATGGCTATTTTTATAGGTCTGTATGCCCTGATCTTTCTTTTTGCCATTATTGCCGCGCTAACCGGATTAGCGGCTTAACTTAAATCGAATATGAAGAACCTCCTTTGTACGTTCTTGCTTATTTCATGGCCCGCTTTGTGCTGGGCCCAAGAGGACTACATGAACGACATTGCCCAAAAGACCTGCGAATGCCTGGAAAATCTGCCCTCGGACCAGGATGGGAGATCAGAAGATGAAAATCGGTTTCTGTGTGATTGAGGCGGCCAGCGACTACCGGGAGCAGCTACTGGCCGACCATCAGATCGACCTGGATCGAATTGATGCTCTAATTGGAGCCCGAGCGGCTACCCGATGCCCCAGTACCTTATTGGCCTTGGCCGGTGGAGAATCGGAAGCAGAGGTCAAAAGCCGGAGACCTCACTGAAGTAGGTAAGATCGTGCAAATATCCCGGGAGAATTTTGTGAAATTTTCCCTAAAAAATAGCAAGGGTAAAACCGCCAGTTTTTATTGGCTTACCTTTGTTTCCACTGAGGTGGACTTGCAGTCTCAATACCGGGATTTAAAAGGCAAGCAGGTAAAGATCGGTTACCAGAGGCAAGAACTCTTCGACCCGCAATTGCAGGAATACCGCAGCTTCAATGTACTCAACTCACTGGAGTTTGTGGAGTAGGACTGCGGGAATGCTCCCGCATGGTAATCAATTTCATAATCCGGACATCCCTTTTTCATACCAGTAGTCGCTGGCCTGCTGGTCACCCAGAGCCTCATAGACCACCGACAAATTTAAGGCTGCTTTAGCAGCTATCCGGGTATTTTTATGTTTGGTCAGCGGTATTAGCAGCTCGCGAGCCTGCGGCCACTGCTTTTTAGCTATAAGATCGGCCGATTCATTAAGCTCCCTACCATTATAGAATTCTCTGATCACGGTAGCTGGCATGTCGGAGTACAATTGCACATAACTTCGTCCTAAATCCCTGCTTAGGGTGGCCGCTTTGGGGGTAAATTCTTTTAGAGTAGGGTGAACAATGACGAAAGAGGCTTTATGGCGATATCGAACTTCGTCTGGGATATCCAGAAATACTTGATCGATCACCTGGCCACCAGGATCGCGCAGGGTGAGGGCCGCCTCACAAATAATATCATAACTCCAGGTTTCATAATCGAAACCGCCGGCCAATAAGGATTCATAAGGAACCAAGTCGATATTGAAAAGATCGAGGGTAAGCAAGAAATGATCGGAGTGACGCTTTTGAAGTTCTTCGATGGCCGCTGAATCCGTAAAAGCAATGTCTTCCGTATAGCGAAACCATTGGCCACCGGCAATGGTATCCGAAATAATCAACTCAAACTGAGATAATTTATCAAATTCTACGGCAACACCATCTAATAGTTCTCGATAAGAATCCTTTATGACCCTGGCGTCGGCGCTGTCGTCATATTGCACCATGCTGGTGTCATAGCGACTTAAGAATATAATTTTCTGTTTCCCTTCCGGCAACACTATTTCCGCTGGCAGGGTTTTGGAGAACTCAACCAGTTGGGTACAGGAGCCTAGCAGAAGCAGAGTGGGTAACCAATATTTCATAGCACAACTTTGGATCAAAATTAAGATTACAAAAGTCCGGGACAAAGGCAAAGAAAAAAGGTCAGAACAAAGTTAAAGGCAAGTTCAGAATCAAATTCCAACCAGCCCAAATCAAACCGTTCACTGGCCAAACCAAAACATAGTTCAAAGGCCTAAGTGATAAGTATCATTCGGACGAATAATTTAGGTCCTGTTTTTTGCCTCATATTGGCCGTTTATTGGCAGTATATAAATCTAATTGAAGGAACTTGATGCAAACTGTTAGAACTAAAACCGTAGGTGAGATTGTGGCGGGTAATTTTTTAATGGCTGAGATCTTTCAGAACCATGGCATTGATTATTGTTGTGAAGGTCAGAAGACCTTGATTGAAGTATGCCGTGAAAATGCCATTAAACCCAAAATCCTGGAACAGGAATTGTCGAAGGTGGCCAGAGATCGGCAAAGGACCCATCACTTTGACCAGTGGCAACTGGACTACTTGATTGACCATATTATTCACCAGCACCACTATTACGTTTGGGTTAACCTGCCGGTGGTTAAAGAATACGCCCTTAAATCCTTTCGTATGCACAACGAACAATTTCCACAATTAAGCAGGATCCAAAAACTGGTGTTTGAGTTGGCCGATGAGCTGGAACGTCATTTGAGGGAGGAAGAGGATCTATATTTTCCCTACATCAGAAAACTAGTGCAGGCTCACAAAATGGGCCGGGAGCTGGTTGACGAGGATCCCATAATTGGCTGCTCCTTAGAGGAAATTCATGCAGATCATATCTATATGGGCTCCGTATTGAAGAGGATTGCTTCCTTATGCAATGACTTTAAACCGCCCAAGGACAGCGCTGAAACCGTAAGGGTGCTCTATCAAAAACTCAAGGATTTCCAGGAGGACTTTTACCAACATGTACATTTAGAAAATAACATCCTGTTTCCCAAAGCCTTGAAAATAGAGCAAGATACCATGCTGGTCCTGCGTAGGCAAAATGGCTTTGTGGGATCCTAAATAGCAAGGGAAGTACTACTCAGACAGGGTCAATAAAAAACCTACCCCATGATGGTTGGAAATAGCGATCCGCGGATCGTGGTTTAGATACTTGCGCAATCGTGATATAAACACATCCATGCTTCTGCCCAGAAAATAATCATCATCCCCCCACACCTCTTTTAAAATATACTCCCGCTTTAGCAGTTGGCCCTGGTGGTCACAGAGCATTTTTAGAATATCCGCTTCTTTTTGCGTGAGCTTCCTGATTTGATTGGGGTGGTTTAGTTTAAGATTGACATAATGGAAGGTGTATTGGCCCAATTGATACTGTTCTTGACTGAAATCAAGTCGTTTTGAGCGTTTTAGAAACACCTCCATGCGCATAATCAACTCCTGCATATCGAAGGGCTTTACTATATAGTCATCAGCGCCGTTTTGAAAGCCATTCAATTTATCTTCTGGCAGGGACCGGGCGGTTAGAAACAAAATGGGAGTGTGGGTGTCTTGCTGCCTCATCTGATGCGCCAGGCTGAAGCCATCAAGCTTGGGCAGCATCACATCCAATATGCAAATATCGAAGGGTTGATCTTGAAAGGTCTGCCAGGCCTGCTCGCCGTCGGCACAGGCGGTAACCTGATATCCCTGCAGGGATAGGTTGTCCTTAATAACGAATCTTAAATTCTGATCGTCTTCCACCACCAAAACACGGGCATTATTCATTTTGCAAGGTTAGTTTAAAAGTGCTTCCTGAACCAGGAGTGCTTTCCAGTTGTACGGTGCCTCCGTGTGCCTGCACTACTGTTTGTACGTAGTTAAGCCCCAGCCCGAATCCTTTCACGTCATGAACATTACCGGTAGGCACCCGGTAGAACTTATGGAATATCTTCTGCTGTTCCTCGACATTAATGCCTATGCCATTATCCCGGATCTCCAGATCTATGGAACCGTTGTGGTTGCGGGTATGGATGGACACCAGGGGAGTGGCCACACAGTATTTGATGGCGTTATCCAATAGATTGTAGATCACATTGGTGAGGTGCATGGAGTCCCCATGTATTTTACTGTGCTGGGCCTGCAAGTCTGTCTGAACCTTGCCATCTTTTTCCTGAAGGTTGACCTGGATGCTGCGTACAGAGGTTTGAATGATCTGATGCAAGTCCACCGGTTCTTTTTTCATAGCTTCCCGATCAAGGGAAGCTACCGTAAGCACCCGTTCCACTTGATTCTTTAAGCGCTGGTTTTCCGTTTCGATGATATGGGCGTAATTCTGTAAACGTTGGGGATTTTCCTGAGTTTGCGGGTCCTTCAATACCTGAGCAGCTACTGCAATGGTGCTGATGGGGGTCTTAAATTCATGAGTCATGTTGTTAATGAAATCCCGCTGTACCTCCGATAGTCTTTTTTGTTTGAGAATAATGTAGATGGCATATCCTAAAAATACCATCACCACCAGCAATACCAGCGAGGAGAAGATCCAGATACCCATACGGTTGGTGATGATACTGGCTTTTTTAGGAAAATGCACCCCGAAATAGTAACTCTGATCGGCCCAGGTGGGCAAACTGCCCCGCTGATTGTCGTCCGGATGGCGGCTTTTTGATATATAATTGCCGTAGACCATTTTTTCATCTACGCAATCGTATATACCGTATTCGAAATCCGCTTGTAATCCACTTTTTTCAAACTCTGTAATGAGCAAGTATTCCAGAAGGTTGGCGTCTATCTCGGAATTAACCATCACCACGTAGTAATTGGTAGAAAGTTGCTGAATGGGATTGATCCGGGGAACCGGGGCATCATTGATCTCGAATAACTGTCGCGCCACACTGTACAGGGCACTGTTCACTTCGCGATTGAACCGATCCTCCTCGGCATTGAAGGCTTGTCGAAACCAGTATATCTGAGTGATGCCAATGCCGATCATACAAGCCACTGCAATGATCACGAGAATCCTGATGGTACGACCTTTCATGTACTGAAATTAATAAAATCCCGGTTTTCCGGCAGCTAATTAACAACTCATTAACAATTATTAGGAAGTCATTAACAGGGACACCAGCTGAAATTATACATCTTGCGCAGGTTGGTTATCCAACTTTGAAATGAACCATAAATATTAACAGACATGAAAAAGATCGTATTAGCAGCATTTTTTAGTACCTGTACCTTAATGGGCCTGGCACAATCTGAACTGGTAGCCGACAGCAGTACCCCGGAGGCAGCCTTTAGTTGGAAGTCGGGCATGACCTTTGACTTTGGCTTGATTGCGCAAGATCAGCCGGTGAGTCATGAGTTTGTATTCACCAATACCGGTAGTGCGCCCCTGGTAATCGCTAGTGTAAAAGGCTCTTGTGGATGCACCATCACCAGTTACAGTCAAGGACCTATTGAGCCGGGAGCTACCGGTACGGTAACGGCCACCTATAACGCTAAGAAACTGGGAACTTTTACTAAAAGTGTGATGGTAAATGCCGATATCGGTACGCCGGTTACCCTTTATGTAAAGGGTGAAGTGGTAGCGGAGCTAAAGTAATGGTGAGTGTGCTTGGGTAGAACCGGCGATCTCCATAAACCTAACGTACGTACGTCTGTCTCTAAACGTACGTACGTACCTAGGTAAGGACACCACAGTGGCTTGTGGCTTGCTCGTGCTCAGCCCGATCGCTTATACAACACCGTATACCACTCCCGGTGTTGTTTCTCATACACCTTATCAAACCCACAAGAGACCGTCAACGCCTCCACTGTCGCCACCGGATGTACGTAAGTCCTTAATTTGTCCCCAAAAAGCTGACGGAAAAATGATCCTGCCGCCGACACTGCTTTCACCCACCATACGTCCATAGGAATAGTATAGACATATAGGTGTCTGGCCTTGTCTGCCGATTGTAGTACCAGGGTCTCAAAATCTTCATAGCAGCAAATCACTTTGTCCAAGGTAACAATATCGGCTTCCGGTAGCTGCTGTTGACAATCCACGAAGTCACCTATACTGATCTCAATGGAATCTTCTAATCCCCTTTTATCCACTTCCTTTCGAAAAGATTCACTATAGGCCTGAGAGAGCTCCTGGTAATAGGCCTTTCGGATTCCCTGTCCCCACAACTCCCACACCACTGCACCTACGCCGCCTCCAATATCCAGCAGGGAAGCACCCTTCAGGTCCTGATCCTTTAGTGGCTCCAGCAAATACTGGGTAGATTTCAAAGGGCCGTTTCTTAAATAGTCTGTGTATTCCTTCTCTGCCATTTTCCTACTAAAGGTGTTGTTGTAAGTATTTTTGCAACAAGAATCCATAACAATCAGAATAATAGGTGTCTATAATATAATAACACTATTCTAGTTGAAGTAATTTCCCCTCCTTTACCATCAAACCACTTCTCATTGATAAGATGCAAAGTTTGCGTACAATCATGTGGCGGCACCAAGGTCAATATACAAAGGGTCATTACAGTGAGCGGTAATTTCATGATGATCTATCTGGATAGGTAGAAATCCCGGACATCCTGGGTCAGTTTTTCCAATGAAGCCTTATGAATGTACATCATATGACCGGCCTGATAATATTTCATGGTTACATTATCCCTGAGTTGTGGATCCAGAAACATGTGGTTTAAGGTGTAATCGGTAGCGAAATAAGGGGTCGCTAAGTCGTAATAACCGTTACAGATCAAAACTCTGAGATCCTGGTTCCGGTGCATGGCGCCTCTGAGCGTTTCCGACACATTCAAATAACTGTTCTCCACATTGCTGTAACTCCAGGGCCGAACCCGTCCGGTCAGGATCTCGTAGGGCAGGTCGGAGCTGAAATTCAAATTATCCTTGAGATGGCTGTTGATGGCCATGCCGTAGGGGCCTAAAATGGTGGCATCATAGCTCGGGTCGTATTCATATCCTTCACCGGCATCGTCATAATCAATCCCGGTCATGCGCCCGTCCAGCCTTCCTACAGTAAGTCCCTCATCCCGTCGTAGTTCTTTAACAAACCGTCTAATATGGATGCGCAAGTTGGTTTGCTTTATGTAGGATTCGCTTAGCCCTGTAAATCCCGCCAGCTTGCCTGCAATGGTTTCAAACTCGGCAGCAGGAAGGGCATCTCCCTTCATTAAAGCGTTGCTGTATTCACCTATGGCAAATTCCTCCACTTGTTTTAGGTAAGCGGGTAAATCTCCTTCAACATATATCTTTCCATGATAGTGAGCCATAGCCGCATAGGTAGGTAGAAAGAGCATGTAGGGCAGGTCATTGCCGCGTTCGAAACGCGCGGTTTGGAAATTGGTAATGGCCGAAACCATTACCAGCCCGTTCAGATACATGCCATATCGTTGCTGTAAATGTCCGGAAAGGCCGGCTGCCCGGGTAGTGCCGTAACTTTCTCCGGCCAGATATTTGGGCGATGACCAGCGCGCATATCGGGAGGTATATAAATGGATAAATGCACCTACCGATTTAATGTCGTTTTCAAATCCTGTGAATTCCTTTTTATCCACATTCTTGGCGGGACGACTGAATCCGGTTTCCACAGGATCTATAAACACCAGGTCCGTCATCTCCAACCAGGTATAAGGATTGTCTACCAGCTGATAGGGTGGGGAGGTGGCTTCTCCTTTGTCGGTCATCAATACGCGCTTGGGACCCAGGCCTCCCATATGCAACCATACCGAGGAAGATCCCGGCCCTCCGTTAAAAGTGAAGGTTATAGGCCTTTTGCTATTATCCGTGGATCTTTTGGTATAGGCGATAAAGAATATTTTGGCTGTGGATTCTCCTTGTTCGTTGCGCAAAAGCAGATAACCACAGGTAGCTTGATAGTTCAAGGTCTCGCCGTTGAGCAGTCTTACACTGTGATTGGTAACTGATAGGGGTGGATCCTCTTCCACCACTAATGGTTTGTCATTGGACTGGCTGAAAACAGGTATTGCCAGGGATAGCAATACCCAGGTCAATAGGCTTTTGATGGCGGCTTGCATATAAATGTCGATTTATTTTAACAATTAACCATTAAAAGTTAATAATTAGCAACCGTTTTCAAAGTTTACCGTCCCCAATTAAATGGAGGACCTTTTGGAAGCGTAGGGAACACTTTCATCCAAGATCAAAGCTTCCTGAATTACTTCATGCAAAGCGGTTAATGGGATGTCACTACTACGGTAAATTTCCAACCCCGAAACCTGCTTGCGTCCTTTAGGGTCCAGGATGCCCTGTTCGTTGGAGAGTTCATTGCCCCGGATAAAGACCAGTTCTATACCTTGTTGCTTGATGGGATTAAGATAGCAGACCCAGCTCTTGCGGTAGTAGAAAGGGATACGGTAACGGATCTTAGAGGTTAGCTCCGGAATTTGCATCAACAAGTGATCCAGGTAGATCATAAGCGATCTTTGTGGATCATCAAGCCCCTGGATATAAAGATCGACGCTGCTCAAACGCCAAATTGTGTGAGGTGATGGTCGAGATGCTTGTAGGCACTCCACCCACGTTCTTCCAGTGACATGGTTCCAAACATAGCATGACGAATGCCGGTAGCTTGCTGCTTATCCATAGTGTGAAAGGTGTCCAGAGAGGACAGCAACCGTGATTTTTGTTCCTGGAAATCTCTGGGATCCCGCTGTAGATATTGGGGATGCGTTTTCGTACCTTTCCCATAGGGTTTTTCCCCCACCACCATTTTACGGATATATCCTTTAAAGAGCTTGGCCAGGAAGGGCGTATTTTTAAGCTCTTTTCCGTTACTAACCTCTAGGATTTCCGAGCAATGCGCCAGCATCTGTGCTGAATTCATGGAACCCCATTGGGCCGGCATATCTTCGGTCAGTTTTTGCACCCTCTTGGTACATTCCT
>JAOTYN010000109.1 GCA_029861825.1 Cyclobacteriaceae bacterium | reverse complement strand
TAGTGTCAAAAAAGGCGAAACTCTACTTGACACCGTGAATAATATTCTGGCCATGAAGGTGGATATGGTGGTGATACGGCATAGCAGCCCGGGAGCCCCACACTTCCTTTCCAAACATATCAACGCAAATATTATTAATGCTGGCGATGGCACCCATGAACATCCAACTCAAGCCTTGCTGGACTCTTATTCCATCAGGGAACGGCTGGGCGAAGTAGAAGGTCGGAAAGTATTGATCGTTGGCGATATTTTGCATAGTCGGGTAGCGCTGTCCAATATATTTGCACTCCAAAAGCTAGGGGCAGAGATAATGGTCTGCGGTCCCAATACCCTCTTGCCTAAATATATCGCGGACGTGGGAGTGCGCAAGGAATTGGATATTAACAAAGCTTTGGCATGGTGTGATGTGGCCAATGTATTGCGCAT
Source organism: Cyclobacteriaceae bacterium (assembly GCA_029861825.1). GTDB lineage: Bacteria > Bacteroidota > Bacteroidia > Cytophagales > Cyclobacteriaceae > JAJCYK01. The sequence goes on along the minus strand of JAOTYN010000109.1, from coordinate 10,190 downwards.
TCAGTTGGAACGGCAACAAATAAAATATTTCCCATCGCTTAGAGAATATTCCCTGTATTATGGTATTGACCGTCAGCGTTTGAGCAAATTAAAAAAGCCTATAACCATAATGCATCCGGGGCCCATAAACCGGGGTGTGGAACTGCACAGCGACGTAGCTGATTCCGAACACTCGATAATACTGGACCAGGTTGAAAACGGGGTAGCCGTTAGAATGGCGGTGCTGTATCTGCTGGCCGGAGCAAAGGCGCAGTCTTAATCCTTTTTATTTCACTGTACTCTTGGTAATTTTGTGCATAAGCTCCGCATAATAAAATGTACTATAACTCCATTATCGAGACTATCGGCAACACGCCTCTGGTCAAGTTGAACAAGTTAGCCAAGGACGTAAAGGGTACGGTGCTGGTAAAAGTAGAGTACTTCAATCCTGGCAACTCCATGAAAGACCGTATGGCCTTGCATATGATCGAGGACGCTGAAGCCCAAGGCATTCTGAAACCAGGAGGTACAATCATCGAAGGCACCTCGGGAAATACCGGCATGGGATTGGCGCTGGTGGCCATCGCCAAAGGCTACAAGTGCATTTTTACACTGGCCGATAAGCAGTCACAGGAAAAAATTGATATCCTGCGGGCAATGGGTGCGGAGGTGATTGTGTGCCCTACCAATGTTCCGCCAGAGGACCCTCGTTCCTACTATTCGGTAGCAAAAAAATTAAACGAAGAAACGCCCAACTCATTCTATCCCAATCAGTACGATAATATGAGTAACACCAGGGCCCATTATGAGACCACTGGTCCGGAGATATGGGAACAGACCGAAGGTACTATAACTCATCTGGCTGCAGGTGTGGGCACCGGTGGATCCATGTGTGGCACTGCGAAGTATCTAAAAGAGCAGAATCCGGAAATCCTTTCAGTGGGAATAGACACCTATGGGTCCGTCTTCAAAAAATATAAGGAAACCGGCCAATTTGATGAGAAAGAAGTTTACCCTTACTTAACGGAAGGCATTGGCGAGGACATCCTGCCTAAAAATGTAGACTTCGACCTTATAGATACTTTTGTGAAAGTAACGGATAAAGACGGCGCTATCATGACACGTCGAATGGCGCGGGAAGAGGGGCTGTTTGTAGGTTGGTCCTGCGGTTCGGCAGTTTATGGAGCCTTGGAATACGCCCGTGAGCATATGGAAAAACATCATACCATGGTCATTATATTGCCAGATCACGGCACCCGATATTTAGGTAAAATCTATAACGATAACTGGATGAAGGACCACGGGTACGTGGAATCTATAGACTTCGCTAACGCCAGGGATATCATAGCCAGCAGGAGCAACAACGGTACAGCCGATTTACAGTCGGTTGATGCTGAGCAGAAAATCGGCGATGCCATCCAGCTATTGCATCAAAAAAGTATTTCTCAACTACCTGTGACCAAAGACGGCAAATTTATCGGGAGTCTTACGGATTCTAAGATCTTAAGACAACTAATTGAAAACCCTGAACTGAGAGACCAGCCCGTTTCGGAAGTAATGGACCCTCCCTTTCAATTTGTGGCCTTGGACAATACCCTGGATGTTCTCAGCTCGTTGATCAACAAAGATAACAAAGCGCTGCTGGTCAGGGATGACCACGACAAAGTGCATATTATCACCCAACACGACTTGTTGATGGCCATGACAAAATAATTAGCATCAGCCCAAACTTTTTGTGAGGGATTTACGTTTATTGAAACAGTTTGGTAGCAAGCTTTTAACGCAAATAAAAAACCCTGTAGTTTTCTACAGGGTTTTTATTTAAAAACAAGGCTACTTGTTTTCCTCAGAAAGGGTTGACTCTTTAAGCTCAACAGGCGGTAAGGGATTCCCCCTCAAATCCAATTCTACCAATTCATAGCCTAGATTTTCCAATCCAGCTTTCACGGTAGCTTTATCGCCTACTACCAGAATATTCATCTTTTCACTCGGCAGGTATTTTTTAGCCAGTCCATTAACCTCTTGTTTAGTTATGGCCTGCAAGATTGCTTCCCGCTCATCAATAAATCCTTTGTCAAGATCGAAATGCACAATTCGCTGTAGGAAACTGGCTTTCTGCCATGGAGCCTCATATTCACGGGCATCGCGTTGACCAATGGAGCTTTTCATAAATATAAGCTCCTCGTCCGTTATACCGTCCTTCTGATAAATAGAGATCTCCTTCATAAATTCGGCTACTGCACTATCGGTTACGTTGGCCCTGACACCAGCGCGAGCAGTGTATGGCCCCGGTTCATCTCCCGCCTGGAAATAACTTCTGGCACCGTAGGTATACCCTTTGTCTTCCCGTAAGTTGAGATTGATCCTGCTGTTAAAGGCTCCTCCCAAGGGGTAGTTCATTAGGTATGATTTATAATAATCGCCGGTGGCATCATATTCCATATCGGTCAGATAGCCAATCCGTATCTCCGATTGGGGAGCTTGTTCCTTATCTACCAGGTAAACCCTGGTCTTATCAATATCCGGAGCAATTTTCATATCGGGCAGGGCCACTTGTTTCGCTTGCCATTCAGTTAGGAATCCCAATTTTGAAATCACCTCTGGCTGATTGACATCACCAACAACTACCAGCTCACTAAGCGAAGGGCTATAGTAGTTGTTGTAAAATTCCTGCACATCCTGCAAAGTAATCTGCTCCACGGATTCCTCAATGCCGGTAGTTGGAATTGACATAATGTGTCCTTCCCCATACAGCAGACGTCGATAGGCATTGTCAGCAATACTTACCGGCTGTTTTTGCTGGGCTTTGACCCCTTCCAATTGCTGCTTTTTAACGCGCTCGAAGTCGTCCTCTGTAAATGCCGGGCGCATTAGCTTCTCTTCCAGAAGAGCAATAGTGGCATCCAAATTCTTAACCAGTGACCTCAACGATATGGTGGTGCTGTAATCCCCCGCGGAGAAGTTGATGGAACTGCCCAAGGCCTCTAATGCCTCGGAAATATCCTCAGCCGAATAATTTTCGGTGCTCTCATTCATCATAGCCGCGGTTAGCGTGGCCAGTCCTGATTTGGCGGGATCATAGGCATCCATGCGGTGACCACCCTGGATGTTAAGCCGCAAAGCTACTGTGGGGATCTCATCGCTTTTTGTTCCAATGTATTTGACCCCGTTGTCCATACTTCCCTTCCAAAAGTCAGGCACCTTCACACTGGGATTGGGGCCTGAACCCGGTCGTTGACCACGGTCAAAATTGTCCGTAGGTTTGGCATAAGACAACCCTGAATAATCGGTGATGGGGAAAGGGTTATCGCCAGTAGTGGGAAAGGCGTAATTGTCGGCCATTGCCGGAACTCCCTCTTCATTGGCCAAAACACTTTGTATGATAGCAGGCCTCCCTTTAACGTACTTGTTGTAAACCCGGATGACATCTTCTTTGGTGACCTTCATATAGCGGTCCAATTCCTCCTGCAGAAAATTAGGGTTTCCCGTATAGGTTTGATAGGCCGCCAGGGTCGAAACCTTGCCTCTTACGGTAGCCAGGTTATTGATAGTACCTGATTCATATCGAGCTTTAAATTTATTCACATCCTCATCGCTTACCCCATCATTTTCAAATTCTACCAGGGCCTGCCTCATATCGTTTTCAAAATCTGATAGTGATTTGCCAGGGAAAGGCAACACGAACATGGCAAATTCCCCAGCTAGCTCGCTAGTGAGATGAAAAGTACTGGATTGTATAGCCTGTTGTGTTTTTACAAATTTCTTGTAAAAATAGGATCCCTTACCAGTACCCAGAATTTCTGCCAGGCAATCCAGTGCGGGTTCGTCCTCATGATATTGAGGTACCGATGGGAACGTCATAAGCAAAGCGGGGAAACGTATGTTCTTGTCGACATAGCTCACATAGCGGTCTTTATCCAAAGTAACCGCATCCAGTTCCATAGATGTCACCTGTGGGCCCCGGGGGATGATCCCAAAATACTTTTCTACTAAACCCACTACTTGTTGGGGATCTACATCCCCACCCACTGTCAGGGTTGCATTGTTGGGACCGTACCACCGTAAAAAGAAGTTTTTGAGATCGGATAATTCTACGCGGTCCAGGTCCTCCAGGTCACCGATGGTCAACCATGAATAAGGGTGACCATAAGGATACAGGGCTTTAGCATTCACTTCTCTCCAAAGACCATAGGGACTGTTGTCGTAGCGTTGTTGTTTCTCGTTCTTGACCGTCGACCTTTGTACTTCAAATTTCTCCTGGGTCACAGCGTCCAGGAAAAAGCCCATACGATCCGCTTCCAACCACAGCGCTGTTTCTAATTGATTACTGGGCATAGTTTCAAAATAATTGGTGCGGTCCCGGTTGGTGGTGCCGTTGAGTGTGCCTCCTGACTCGGTAACGATCTTAAAGTGCTCTTCGTCTGCCACATTTTCTGAACCTTGAAACATCATGTGTTCAAAGAAGTGTGCAAATCCGGATTTACCCAATTCTTCGCGAGCGGAGCCCACATGATAGGTAACATCTACATGAATCAAAGGGTCGGAATGATCCTCATGAATGATCAAAGTGAGGCCGTTATTCAATTGATATTTCTGATAGGGAATTACTATATCATCCCCATTTTTCGTAACTTTTTCCAGCAATTTAGTTTGCGCCTGCATTACACCTGAAAGGCATAACAACATCCCCAACACCAAGACTGGCTTTAGTGCATTAAATTTTGGGTTTACCATTTTTGTTTATTGATTAATAAAAGTAGGGCAACTAATTTAACAACCCGGTACGGATTATCCAATAAGAGCAGTGCTAAGAGTGGGTTATAGCCTGGAAATTGTCCGGAAATGAGTCACTCTCTGGTATATTAATCTATATTTTAACTAATTTCAAAGCAAAACATAGGAGATCATTTGCAGCCCATGGAACTGAAAAAACTGGATAAAATATTAGTAGCTAATCGCGGCGAAATTGCCATAAGGCTGTTACGGGCGGCTTCTGAGCTCAACATTCCAACGGTGGCGGTTTACACTTATGAAGACCGCTATTCACTGCACCGCTATAAAGCCGATGAAGCTTACCAAATCGGGGCCGATGACGATCCTCTTAAACCTTATCTGGACATAGAGGAGATCGTGATGCAGGCAAAAAGGTATGGGGTAGATGCCATCCATCCCGGCTACGGGTTCCTTTCTGAAAATGTAAATTTTGCTAGACGCTGCCGGGAAGAGGGTATCATTTTCATCGGACCGGAGCCGGAGGTCATGGAAAAGCTGGGCGACAAGGTAGCTGCCAAGCAAATCGCTCAAAAAGCTAAGGTTCCTGTGATTGAGGACAGTAAAGTTGATCTCAATTCACCAGAGCTGGCCGTTTCCGAAGGGGAACGTATCGGCTTTCCAATCATGATCAAAGCGGCTTCTGGCGGAGGAGGTCGAGGTATGCGTGTGGTGCACAACTCAGTAGAATTGGTAAAAGGATTTCACGAGGCCCGTAGCGAAGCATTGAAGGCATTTGGCGACGATACGGTTTTCCTGGAAAAATACATTGAAGCTCCTAAGCACATTGAGGTGCAGATAATGGGCGATAATTATGGAAACCTGGTACACCTCTATGAACGCGATTGTTCCGTACAGCGTCGCTTCCAAAAAGTTGTAGAGATAGCGCCGTGCCCTACCCTCAGGCAGGAAACCAAACAAAAGATCTACCAGTATGCATTGAAGATCGCAAGTTTTGTAAACTACAATAATGTAGGCACGGTGGAGTTTCTGGTGGACCGGGAGGAGAACATTTACTTTATCGAAGTAAACCCCCGGATACAGGTTGAGCATACCATTACCGAGGAAGTGACCGGAATTGACATTGTTAGATCACAGATACTCATAGCCAAGGGGCACCCTCTGGATGATCCCCGTATCTTTATTAACAGTCAAGACGATATCAAATGCAACGGCTATGCCATACAATGCCGGATCACCACGGAAGATCCGAGGGACAACTTTAAGCCGGACTACGGCACCATAATTGCCTACAGAAATGCCGGAGGTTTCGGCATAAGGCTGGATGAAGGGAGCAGCTATCCCGGTGTGCGCATATCACCTTTTTTTGATAGCATGCTGGTGAAGGTATCGGCTTGGGGACGCACCCTTAAGGGAGCTTCGTACCGCTTGCATCGCACCCTGAGGGAATTCAGGATCCGGGGAGTAAAAACCAATATTGGGTTTCTGGAAAATGTCATTAACAATCCCACCTTCAACCGCGGCGAGGCCACTGTTAAGTTTATTGACAATCACCCCGAACTATTCGAGATCCCTCGCAAGCTGGACCGCGGCACCAAAACCCTCTCCTACCTGGCCGATGTGATCGTAAACGGCAATCCGGATGTGAAGTTCACCTACCCCACTAAAGAATTCAGGAATCCCAAGATACCGGCGTTTGACCGGTTTGGGGAATACCCTAAAGGCACCAAGAACAAGCTGCAGGATTTGGGAAGAGATGGATTCATCGATTGGTTGAAACAGGAAAAAGCCATCCAATTTACCGATACCACCTTCCGGGATGCGCATCAATCCTTATTGGCAACCCGGGTCCGGACACTAGATATGTTTAAAGTGGCTGAAGGGTTTGCCAAAAATCATCCACAGGTCTTTTCCATGGAGGTGTGGGGAGGTGCTACCTTCGACGTATGCATGCGCTTTTTGCATGAAAATCCCTGGAAACGATTGTCTTTGTTCCGCCAGGCAATGCCCAACATTCTCCTACAGATGTTATTGCGGGGCTCCAATGGAGTAGGCTACAAAGCCTACCCGGACAATTTAATTGAAAAGTTCATTGAGCAAACCTGGGAAACCGGCATCGACCTGTTCAGGATCTTCGATTCGCTGAATTGGGTGGAGGCTATGAAAGTGAGTATTAAAGCGGTTAGAGAAAGGACCGAGGGTCTGGCCGAAGCCTGTATCTGTTATACCGGAGACCTCACCGACCCTGAAAACAAAAAATATACCCTGCAGTATTATCTGGATATGGCACGGGAACTGGAGGACCAGGGAGCCCATTTGCTGGGGATCAAGGATATGGCCGGCTTGCTGAAACCTATCGCCGCAGAAATGCTGGTTACTGAACTTCAAAAAGCCGTGGACATCCCTATTCACCTGCATACCCACGATACTTCCTCCATTCAGGCTTCCTCCTACTTCAAAGCTATTGAGGCGGGAGTGGATGTAGTAGACGTTGCTCTAGGAGCGGTTTCGGGACTCACTTCGCAGCCCAATTTCAACGCCATGGTAGCTTCATTGCAAAACCATGAGCGAGAACAGCCTTTCGATATCCAAAGCCTTAATCAATACTCAAATTACTGGGAAGATGTGAGAGAGTTTTACTATCCTTTTGAGTCTGGATTGAAAGCCGGTACTGCAGAAGTGTACAACCACCAGATACCCGGAGGTCAGTATTCAAATTTGCGCCCCCAAGCCATTGCATTGGGGTTGGAAGAGCAGTTCGACACAATTAAATCCAACTATATTGCCGTGAACCAGATGTTTGGGGATATTGTCAAAGTGACCCCGTCCTCCAAAGTGGTGGGTGACATGGCGCTTTATATGACATCCAATAATCTTTCCGTAGAGGACATTTTGAATCCCGACAAGGGAGTGGCATTCCCGGATTCGGTGATTAGTTTTTTCCGGGGAGATCTGGGGCAACCGTATGGAGGCTTTCCCGCGGAACTCCAGAAAATAGTGCTTAAGGGGGAGAAACCACTTAAAGAGCGCCCTAACCTGCACCTACAGCCAGTTGATTTTCACATGGACTTTGAACAGTTCCAACAAGAATTCGACCTGAATACTGATTTTTTGGATTTTTTGAGTTATCAACTCTATCCCAAAGTCTTTAAGGACTACTATAATTTCCGTCAACAATATGGAGAAGTTTGGTATTTGCCCACTTTGGCCTTCTTCTACGGACTTAAGCCTAATGAGGAGATCATCGTGCAGATCGCCCCTGGCAAGTCTATTATCATCAAGAAGCTGTTCGTTTCCGAGCCCGATCCCGCAGGGATGCGTACCGTCTCATTTGAATTGAACGGGCAAACTCGACGTATTAAAATCCGTGACCACAGCTTCCAGTCTACCAGGGAAACCCACCGTAAAGCACAAACCGAGCTGGAGATTGGAGCGCCAATGCCCGGCAGGATTGCCCAGGTGGTAGTGAAGGAAGGGGATGAGGTTAAAGAAAACGACTTATTGTTCGTTATTGAGGCCATGAAAATGGAAACTTCTGTAACCTCGGTAATGTCCGGAAAAGTGAAGCAAATACACCTGGGGCCCGGTGTTATTGTGGAGCAGGACGATCTGGTAGTGGAGCTCTCTTGAGGCTATCACCTCATAAGGGGGATCTTTTCACATTTTTTAACAGGTATTTTGGCCATTTGTGAAAACAATGGAATGATATTTGGGTAATAATGTTCAATGGTGCGGCAATTGTGACTTTTTCCTTACATCCAGACTTAGTACTGTTAAATATCGCGAGGAAAATGCCATTTTTCACATTATATTGCATGCCATTTCTGTAAAATCAAGACAATATGAAAAGGATAAGTTTATTACTGATTGGTTTACTGACTACCTATCAGGTATTCTCTTACGATCAAACCACCTTAACACTAGATAGTGACTCCCTTAAGGAAGCTCCCAACAATTGGTGGCATTTGGACCCTAGCCATCACCAGGTGCCGGGAATAAATACGCAACAAGCCTATGAATTTCTTAAAGGCCGCTCCTCTCAAACGGTATTAGTAGCGGTGATAGATTCAGGCATAGATATCGACCACGAAGACCTTAAAGATGTGATATGGACCAACCATAAGGAAGTAGCCGGCAACGGAAAAGATGACGATGGAAATGGATATGTGGATGATGTCCACGGTTGGAATTTTATCGGAGGAGAAGATGGAGAAAACGTAGAATTTGACACTTACGAAATTACCCGCGAATACCTGAGGTTACAGAGTAAATATCAAGTGCTAAGTGAAAGTCAGCAGCAGGCGGACTCGGAATGGATTTATTACAACAAGATCGAAAAGGAATACCATAATACGGTAAAGAAAATGGAGCGACAATTTGCCGGCTTCAAAGGATTTTACGATCAATATAAGAAAGCAGAACGCCTCCTTCAGGCGTATGTCGACCAAGAGGAATTGTCAAAGAAGGATTTGATTAGTTGGGACTCACCAGATGACAAGATTACCCAAGCCCGAAGCATTATGCTCACGGCCTTCGATAACGGATTGGATTCCGAAAAAATGGAAGAGGGCTTCGAATATTTCACCACCGCCCTCGAATACGGATATAACCTTGATTTCGATCCTAGAAATGTGATTGGCGACAATACGAACGATCCCTATGAAAAATATTACGGCAACAACGACGTGAAAGGGGAGTTCTCTTTTCACGGAACCCATGTAGCGGGTATTATTGCCGCCGGACGAAGCAATAACCTGGGTATTGACGGTATAGCGGACAACGTTGAAGTAATGGTGTTGCGGGCAGTACCCAATGGTGATGAGCGCGATAAGGATGTCGCTAATGCCATCCGATATGCGGTGGATAACGGTGCCCAGATCATCAACATGAGTTTTGGAAAACGCTTCAGCCCTAACAAAAAAGTCGTTGATGAAGCCGTAAAGTATGCAGAATCCAAGGGAGTCTTGCTGATCCACGCCGCTGGCAACAGTGCTCATGACACCCAAGAAGTCGATCATTATCCTTCGCCTCAGCTGGATATGCCTCAATACCGGGCCGGTAACTGGCTGGAAGTGGGAGCGGTAAGCTGGAAAGGACACGAAGATCTGGTGGCAAGTTTTTCCAATTATGGAAAAACTACCGTAGATGTGTTTGCACCGGGAGTAGATATATTATCTACCGCCCCTGACCAGGATTATGAAGCGGCTAGTGGCACTTCCATGGCGGCACCGGTTACTACCGGAGTGGCCGCCTTGCTTATGTCCTATTTCCCTGGACTATCCGCGCAGGAAGTGAAAGAGATCATAATGAAATCCAGTACCAGCTACCAAGGTCAGAAAGTGAAGATCCCGGGGAAACAAGAGTTTACCAAATTCGGACAACTTAGCCAGACCGGCGGAGTTATCAATGCCTACGAAGCGGTAAAACTGGCTCAGAAAAGCCTGCCTCGTAATAAGAAATTGAAACGAGATTAAAAATAA
>JAOTYN010000521.1 GCA_029861825.1 Cyclobacteriaceae bacterium | reverse complement strand
TGGAATATCGATGGTGACTGAAAATGTACAGGAGGCGCCAGCGGCCAGAGTGCCCGCAGTGAAGGACAGCGCCTGACAATCCGTACCACAACTAGCAATGGATAGAGATCCACTTCCATTACACATCCCAGCGGGAGGTAAGGTCGCTGAAACTGGAAAGCCTAGGAAAGAGGTTAGTTCATCGGTAAATGCAATATCAGTCAATGACTGGTTTGTACTGGTGTTGGTTATCGAAAATTCCAGGATAACACTGGTGCCAGGTACCACAGGATCGTTTGTAAAAGTCTTTGTCAATATTGGAACTGCAGCAACAAATAAGTTGGCCGAGGCGCTGTTCCCATTAACCTGTGATCCATCTACCAGACCCGAAATCGTGCTGGTGTTGTTCCTATATGATCCATGAGTGGCATCGGTCGGTACCAGAATAGGCACCAAGAAGGTGCAAGATGCTCCGGCAGCTAAATTTCCTCCCGATAAAGTTAAGGTTGATGTGCCTGTTAATGATGAACCCATACCGCAGACATCGGTTAGGGGCAGACCCGTTGCCACTAAGCCCATTAAAGCTGCATCTAGATCATCGGAAAAAGAAATATTGGTGGCACTAAAATTACGGTCAAAGTTAGTAAGGGTAAACTCCAGATTTCCCGTTGCTCCTGGTGATAATGGATCACCAATAAAAGTCTTTTGAATGTGTAGGTCTGATCGGGTCACCTCTAACACTGCACTTGCTTTGCCTGCCAGAAGAGTGCTGCCTCCCACCATGATGTTCAGATCTTCTGAGATATTACCTAAGGAGCCGACTCCAGTCGCGAGGACATCCACTGTGACCGTACAGGTTGAGCCCGCAGCAATAACTGGAACACTAACGATGCCCAATGCCGACAATGTGATCACGTCTGTACCTGCTACAGCATTGAAAGTAGTGGGTGGAATGGCGGGATTAAAGCAATCCGTAGATGCATTTGGTGGATCTGCGATCTGCATACCTTGCGGTAAGTTATCGGTAAAACTTAAGAAAGTAACTGGACTGGTGTTGGCACTATTGTCAACGGTAAAAGTAAGGGTGCTTACTTCTCCAAGATCCACGGCTTCTGGGCTGAACGATTTGGTAAAACCAGGTCGATCCGCTGTAACTGTTAGATCATCTGTAGCCGAACCACTATTGCCAGCACTGCTGGTTAGTTCATCGCTGGTATTCGAATGAATTCCCACGGTACTGCTTGTCACATTGACTGAAATCATACAGGTCTCGAAAGCACCTACAACCCCATCTGTCAAAGTAATCGATGAACCGCCATCAGCTGCAGTTACTATACCACCACAGGTATTGATGAGTGCAGCAGGCGCAGATACAGATATACCAGTTGGAAGATTATCAGCGAAATCAAGCTCTGTCACTGGAACTCCTTCTTGATTCTGAATTAAAAAAGTCAGCGTAGTGGTACTACCCGGTCCTATGACATCCGGGCTAAATGATTTGGTGAAATCAGGTTGGGCATGAATCAAATGGGTACCTATGAGTATTAGACTAATTAGAGTGGGCCTGTAGATCAGATTGATTTTGGGAACTGAAAACATGGTATAAAGTAGTTTCATGATCTTCAAGCTTTCAAATATTAAAAATAATTATAATGCAAAGAAGCCATCTTATTCCTGCGTCTTAGAGTCAACTTGGGCTTGTTCAATAAACGTCATTTTCTGAATGCCGGCTCCCAATAAGATAGGAACTTAAGTCCATTTTATGAAATGATTGCGATAATCTATAATCTTTGCATCGCGCTCTTCATTAGGCCATACATAAGCGCAATATTCCCCGATGATCAAAAGATTTCAAACAGAATTTGTAGCAATTCACGAATTCTTTTCAGAGATCATTAATCCTTCATGCCTTTTCGTAATTTAACCGGAAATCGATCAGGCGGTGGATAAAAATCCTAGAGTCCTACATATTAGTGCAGAGTGCTATCCCGCTGCCAAAGCAGGAGGCCTGGCAGACGTGGTGGGTGCTCTTCCAAAGTATTTAAACCAGCAAAACTTTCCCAGCCAGGTCATCATTCCGAAATATAGCGTTCCGTGGATCAAAAAGCAAAGTTGGAAGAAGATTGCCTCCGATCAAGTCCCTATCGGGTACTACAATCAACCCTATCGCATCGAAAGATTGACATCTGAAGATCTGGGTTTTGAGTTCTTTGTTATCGATCTACCGTGGAAATTTGATCGGCCTGGAATCTATTCCGATCCGGATGGCCGCTTCTATGGAGATGATGCCGAAAGGTTCATCTGCTTTCAGCGTTGTGTATTACATTGGGTCTCCAAGATTGCAGCCAAACCTGATATTATCCACTGTCATGATTATCACACCGGGCTAATTCCCTTCTTCATAAAGTATTGCAGTGACTTTAAAGCTCTCCGAAACATCCCCAGCATCTTCACGATTCACAATGGGCGTTACCATGGCACATTCGGTTGGAATCAAAAATACCTGCTGCCGTATTTTGATCAATATCTGGGAGGGCTCATTGAATGGAATGGGGCCATAAACCCCCTTGCCGCCGGAATAAAAAATGCCCACCGGGTAACAACCGTGTCACGTGCCTATCTGGAGGAACTCAAAGAAGACTCCCATGGATTGGAGTGGTTGCTGCATGAGGAATCATCAAAATCAATTGGAATTCTGAATGGAATTGATACAGATGTTTGGGATCCGAAAACAGACAGAGCCCTGGCCTTTACGCTGAAGAAAAGTGTCCCTTTCTATAAACGTAAGAATAAGACTCCGCTAATAGGTACTTTCGGATTGGATAAAAAATTCCCTCT
>JAOTYN010000108.1 GCA_029861825.1 Cyclobacteriaceae bacterium | reverse complement strand
ATGATATATCCGCAAATGGTCTTGGTTACCCCCGGGGCCTTGCTAATAGCGATAAATCTTTGATCCAGGACTTTAAAATCCAGGCCGGAGCCTTTTTGCAAGTAGGCCAATATTAGATTTAGATCATCTGTTTGAGGTGGTGCCTCAATCTCGATCCCTTCTACATTCTGATCCAGATAGGTGAAATTGACGTCAAAAGTCTGCTCAAGTGTTTCTAATACCTCCCGCAAGGGTATTTTAGGAACTTCCTGTGCCTTAAGGGCTAAGAATCCTCCAAATAACCATAAAATGGCGCAACTACTTAGCTTCACCTGAAAGGGAAACAGTCTGATTCTCCCCAATGTTGTACCCAATATTTAATGGTTGTGTAATTGATGCAAGTGCTAATTTAACATCCTTATGGGTAAAACTGCCGGTGAACAACTGCTGAAGGTCAATGTTTTGAGATTCAATCTTCACGTCGTACTGACGTTCAAGTTCTTTTAGGACTTCCCCATAGGGTACGCTTATAAAGCTGCTAACCTGATCGACCCAACTGGGTGCTTCAATTTCCAGGTCCCTACTTCTGATCAAGGTTCCGTTTACTACTCTAAACATTTCAGTGGCCGCAATAATTTCCTGGTATGATTCACTTTTTATCTGCACCGAGCCCTCATAACAAACCACTTCAAAATACGAGTTGCGGCTCTTTACATTGAACTTCGTGCCTAATACAGTAACAGTACCCTGATCGGTTTCAACGGTGAAGGTGGCCCCTTTGTTAACCTTGAAGTAAGCCTCGCCCTGCAAGTTCAGAGAACGATTCCCTTCCCAGTTTTTAGTTCGAAAATTGATAGTTGAGGAAGCATTTAGGGTAACCTGGCTGGCATCGGGAAGATCAAAAGTTCTGGTTTCCCCTCTCGAAGCCTGTACCACTTCAATGGAAGGTGCCAGCTTTCTGGTAAGCACCGGATAATATTGGAACAGCAGTACTCCGATGAGCACTACCGCAGCAACTCTAATAATGGGCTTCCACCAATTTGCTTTTATTTCTCGGGCCTGAGGCTTTAACTTTAATCCATGTAATTCCTTCTCAACGTCCATTTCGGGAGCTTTAAAGGATTGTATAGCTTGATCAAGCTTCTGCAATTCCCGATAAGCCTCAGACTGCTGGAATTCTAGCTGTTCGTCTTCCGTTAGGGTGCCGGAAAGCCACTTTTTTATATACTCCTGATCCATAAAAGCTACTTTACATATTAATAACCGCGAAATACTCCAAAGTCCTACTTGATAAATGCATTTTTCTACAATTTTTCTAGTTTGCCCCTCAGTTTTGATAGCGCTGTATAGATCCTTTTTTCCACGGCCTTGCGGGAAATCCCTAAAATATCCGCAATTTCCTGGTGTTTCTTGCCTTCAATCCTGTTCAGTAAAAACGCCACCCGTTGCTCTTCGCTTAACTCCTCAATGGATCTTTGTAAACGCTCCATATATTCGCGCTCTTCCAATTTGAATTGCGGTGTTTCCAGATCACGATCTATTGAAAGCTGTTTTTGATACTTCAAGACGGTCTTTTTCTTATCCAACTCGTTAAGCATCTGATTTCGTGCCACTGTGAAAAGAAAGGAACGGGCTTTTTGAGGGGGAACTTTACTGCAATTATTCCATAATTTTATGAAGGCTTCTTGTACCAGATCACCGGGATAGTTTTCAGATCCGAACTTGTAGTAAAGGAAATCGTGCAGGTCTTGAGCATTTTTTCGGAAAATTTCCTGGAAAACACTCTCTTTACAAACGTCTGATGGGTTTATTTCGGTCATGCAACTGGTCTATAGAACACTAAATCTAAAAAAAAATTGTTTTGAGGGTAGGAGATTCTGGGTTTTGGCGGTTTTATTATCGTGGAATGCTTATTGGCGGGTTGTTGAATCAATTTTTTACAAGCTAAACCTATTATGGACAAGAAGAGATCACTGAATATTCTAGCACTAGTATTAGCAACAGTCTGGATTTTTACCGGTTGTCAAGAACCTATTGAAGAGGTTATTGACCCGCCGGCGGATGCCGTAATTACCGCGAACTCTAATGTCGCCAATTTACTGCAAAGAGTTTCATTGAATGATGGTTCGGATGACAATATAGTGGACAGTTCCAGTTGTATTTCCCTGGCACTGCCATTTACAGTGAATGTAAACGGTTTGGAGATTATTGTGGATTCTGAAGATGACCTGGATTTAATAGAGGATATATTTGATGAGTTTGAGAATGACGATGACATATTGGAGATCCTCTTTCCCATTACTGTGATCTTACCGGATCACAGTGAATTTACCATAGAAAATGAGGATGCCTTGGAAGATCTGGCGGAGCAATGCGACGATGATGAAGATGATGATATCGAATGCCTGGATTTTGAGTATCCCATCACGGTATCAACTTACGACACCATCAATCAAACCTCCTCGGTAATTGTACTGGAAAACGATGAGGACCTTTACAACCTGATAGAAGATCTTGATGAGGACGAACTGGTAGGGATCAATTTCCCCATTACCGTGATTCTAGCGGACAGCAGCGTAATTGAGATCAATAATAACCATGAACTGGAGGAGATCATCGAAGATGTTGAGGACGATTGTGACGAAGACGATGATGATTACGATGATGATGACGATCATACGGCCGATAGCCTGATAGTCAGCGACATTCTCATAGACGGATCTTGGATTGTGGCGAATTATAGTGATTCCGGTGAGAACGAAACTAGCGACTACAACGACTTCGTGCTGGACTTCATGGAAAACGGCGGAGTGTTGGCTGTAAAAGATAATAATACCATTGACGGAACTTGGGAAGAAATAACCGACGACGGTGTTCAGAAATTAGTCTTGGATTTTAATGAAGATGTGCCCTTTAATGAGTTTAATGATGATTGGGATATCGTGGATGTTAGAGAGGACAGAGTGGAGCTTCAGGATGTTAGTGAAGATGGCACTACGGATGTGTTAGTTTTTGAAAAGTTGATGTAGTAAAAATATTCATAAACCGCATGAGTAAAAGCCGCCTTTTTGGGCGGCTTTTACTATTTTTATTTATGTCAATTCCGCTGGTAGATATTAGCGCCCTTAAGGACACCGGAAAAGATCCTCAGAATACAGCTAACCATATCGCTGAAGCCTGCTTAGAATATGGATTCTTCTACATCAAAGGACATGGGGTTTCCAAGCAATTGCAAGACCGGCTGCAAACGCTTAGCTGGTCTTTCTTTAAACAAGATCAAGCCGCGAAACAGCTAATTAGCATTAAAAAAGGAGGTCGTGCCTGGAGGGGATATTTTGGGGTAGGCGATGAGCTCACTTCAGGGAAACCGGATGTAAAGGAAGGCCTTTATTTTGGTCAGGAATTAGCAGCCGATCATCCGTTGGTCAGAGCCCGTACCCCCATGCACGGAGCTAATCTGTTTCCGGACATCCCCGGTTTTCGAGAAACAGTTATGGAGTATATGCAGGCGCTAACCACTTTGGGGCATACATTGATGCGGGGTATCGCGATCAGTTTAGAATTGCCGGCTGACTATTTCCAAATCAGATACCTTAAAGACCCCTTGGTCCTTTTCAGGATATTTCATTATCCTGAAACCTCGGAAAATCAAAGAGAGCAGAAATTGTGGGGAGTAGGGGAACACACCGATTACGGGGTGCTTACTATCCTAAAACAGGATGAAGTAGGGGGTCTTCAGGTAAAATCACAGGATCAATGGATAAAGGCACCCTATATACCGGATACCTTCATTTGCAATATTGGTGATATGCTCGATCGGCTTACCGGGGGTTTTTATCGCTCGACGCCCCACCGGGTGCTGAATAGTTCAAGCCAGGGCCGGCTGTCTTTTCCCTTGTTTTTTGATCCTAACTATCATAGTGAGGTGGAACCCGTGGACCTCAGCCACCTGTCGCATAGCGCTCCCCAGTCATACCGTCGTTGGGACGGAGCCGACCTTCAAGTGTTCACCGGTACATATGGGGAATACCTGTTGCAAAAAGTGGCCAAAGTATTTCCCCAGCTGGTCCAGGAGGTTCGTTAGGCGGAGCTAGACCGCATCCGGGTCTAAGGACATGATGCACATCAAATTACCTTCGGTGTCACGGAACTTGACAATCCATCCCACTCCCGGAATAGCCGCTTTATCCATACAAATAGTGCCTCCGGCCGAGGTAATTTTTTCTATTAACGGATCCACGTCCTCCACCATAACCGTACCCTCCAGTCCAAGCAGGGGTTGGTCAAGGGGTGAGTAACGTCGGCTTTGCAGCGCGCCAATGAGCTCTTCGTCGCCCGAATCCCCGGTTACGATCTGTTTGAAATCATGGGGGCCGTAATCTTGAAATTTCCAGTTGAATAGTTTACTGTAAAAGGCACGGGCGCGCTCCAGATCATCTACATGAATAGCAAAATGAGTGACCTTGTGTTTCATCTGTATAACGTTTATTTAGTGGTTTAAAATTATGATACTTTACATTAGAAAACTATCTTATACTTGGATCAGCTGATACTTTGGTTCAAGGGAATGTTGAGCGATGTCATTTGCTAATATCTAATGGATCATTAAATTCTTTCATGGGAACTGTACTTAGAGGCCTTGCCATACTGCTATTCCTGAGCTTGGGGCACATCAAGTCAACGGCACAGCATAGCTACGATTTCGATTCGTTACTGAAACACAATCCCTATTATGAGCCCGTTTTGCG
This sequence comes from Cyclobacteriaceae bacterium, assembly GCA_029861825.1. Classification (GTDB taxonomy): domain Bacteria; phylum Bacteroidota; class Bacteroidia; order Cytophagales; family Cyclobacteriaceae; genus JAJCYK01. The sequence continues at coordinate 5,917 of JAOTYN010000108.1, read as the reverse complement.
GGCCGTGGCGGATACTTTCAAGCTTTTTGAAGACCAATACCCCTTGGAATTTACGGTGTCAACAGATTTGAAGGCCTTAGCCAAGAACAAGTACAAAGACGTCTATCAGGAAGCCACGGTAAAGTATCAAATTGCTGACACCCTGGCTATTACCCGAAAAGTCAGAATCAAGCCCCGGGGTGAGTTCAGGTTAAAGAACTGTCGCTATGCGCCATTGCGGGTTAATGTAAAGAAAACCACGGAAATATTTGAATTGCTGGATGACTTGGACAAAATAAAGTTGGTGGTTCCCTGCCGGGGGCTAAATGTTCATCAGAATTACGTGTTTAACGAATTTCTGGCCTATAAGCTATATAACGTGCTTACCGACTATAGCTTCCGGGTACGCTTGATAAAAGTGGATTTCCATGATACCTCGGGCAAGCAGGAGCCCCAGTCTATCCATACTTTTATAATTGAAAGCCATAAGAATCTGGCTAAGCGGACAGATGCATTCCCTTATGAGCTGGAAAAGGCCAGTGCCAAGCACGCGCAAGAAGAGCACGCGGTAATGATGTACCTGTTCAATTTGATGATTGGCAACACCGATTATTCCATTTCAGGAGGTCATAACATAAAACTTCTGAAAAGCAAAGATCCCACCATACCTTTACTCATCCCGGTACCCTATGATTTTGATTATTGTGGTTTGGTAGACGCTACATATGCCATACCTGGAGACCACGTATCTATCAAAGAGGTCACGGAAAGGGAGTATTTAGGATATTGCACGTCTGAAGAAGCCTTGACCAAGGGTGTTCAAACTTTCTTGGAAAAGAAAGAAGATATCCTGAACGTTGCGCGAAACTTTCAATGGCTTGACGAAAGAGAGCTGAAAAAATCCATCCGATTTCTGGAGGAGTTCTATTGGATACTGGAAGACCCCAAGAAAATAGATTTTCGCATCCGCAAGGCCTGTCGTGAAAGTAAATAACCAGCAGCGTACATCCGTTTTTAGGGAGTTTAGTTCCCTTTCTTTTTAGGACAATTAGACCCCGGTAGGCCGAGCCCATATAAGAACCAACCACCCAGGCTGAATATGGACCAAATTCTTCAAAAAGAGAGTTCAGCTGTGGTGCTCTCTTTAAATCCAATGCGATGGGCGATCACCTGGATGGAGCCGGTATCCGGAAGAGCGATGGGTTCTTGATATATCTGCCAATGTTCGTTGGTACTAAATCGATATCCTATGGAGGCCCCTTCAGTGTTGCATTTCAGCAGGCCAGTTTTTGGTTGCCCGCTAATACTGATTTCTGGAGTTGACGTCTGTGGCTGCACTCCTTGCGGCCACCAGCTGGCGATCATTTCCTCTTCATTTTGTAACCCCAGATCTGTTATTTCCTGCATCCAGCGATCGCATTCTGCCCGTAATTCTTGTAGTTTTTCGGAGTAACGGGGATCTAAGGCCAGGTTGTGAAGTTCGTGAGGATCGTTTTCGCAATCGAAAAGTTCCTCTTCAACTTTTTGAGGTCGAAACCACTGCTTCTGGAATTGGTCAAGAGAATCCAACTTTTGCAGTCGTAGTAGCTCTTGCATTACCGGCATTTGCTCGCGATAGGCTACTGCTAGGTAATATCCCTTTTCAGGTTGATAATTGCGTAGGTATTTAAATTTTCGATCTCGTACGGCACGGATCATGTCGTATTTCTCATCAAATCGATCCGCTGCCGCGTGAATATATTTACGCGGGGATGCCTGGGAGGCTGTCCCCAGAAAGGGACGACCGTCAAGATATTCTGGCAACTGGAGGCCGGCTAAGGCCATTATAGTGGGTTTGAAGTCCACGAAACTGACCATTTGTCGGTCGGTAGTACCGGCGCGCCACTTCTCGGGCAAACGAACGATCAAGGGCAACCGGATGCCTGAATCGTATAGCAATCTCTTTTGCCTGGGCAGGGGGCCACCATGATCGGTATACCAAAAGATCACAGTGTGCTCCAGCAGGCCATCTGCTTCCAGCTCATCCAAAACTTGGCCCACCTGTTGATCCATGATCTTAATGTTGGAATACATTCTTCTCACATCCTTTCGGCCCACGGCGTTGTCGGGAAGATAGGGCGGAACCGGAACCGGCAGTTGGGGATCGACCCATAGACTATCTTGACTCCTGGCCCAGATCTGTGATTCATGGGTAATGCCAAAGTTAAAGATGGCAAAGAAAGGTTGGCCGGGGGCACGATTGCGCCAATGAGCATCGGGGCTGCTTTCGTCCCATGCGGTCAAGGGCGCCCGAAATTGATAATCCTGCTTGGCGTTGTTGGTACAATAGTATCCAGCTCTTCGCAAGTACTCACTATGCATTTTCACCTGCCCTGGAGGCAGGGCTTCATAAATGGTTAAGTCCTGGGGTCGTGAAGTATTGGCCTGGCCCAGCTCTTCATCGGACCACCTACGATACCAGGGGCCGGTACGCATGTGATGCCCCCCTCCGCGGTTGGGATACATGCCTGTGGCAATGGCAAAACGACTGGGTGCACACACACCTGATGGGGAATACACCTGGGGGTACACGATCCCCTCACGGGCCAGACGATCCAGATTGGGAGTTACTATGGTACTGTCGCCGAACGCTGGGATATAAGGCCCCAGGTCTTCAGCTACCAACCACAAAATATTTGGTTTTTCCGGCCACTTCTCCTCGACTTGAGCTACAGGAGTAGTGGAATTCTGACAGTTAATCAGCAATAGGAGTACGCATATGAGGCAACCGACAGTCCAGCGCATCGAATTATAAGTTTCCTTTGTTAACCTCTTTTACCACATGGTCGGCCGCACGGGCGGTCAAGGCCATATAGGTTAAACTGGGATTTTGGCAGGCTGAAGAGGTCATGCAAGCTCCGTCAGTAACAAATACGTTAGGTACTGTATGCACTTGATTGAATTTATTCAATACCGATGTTTTAGGGCTTCGCCCCATACGGGCGGTGCCCATTTCATGGATGGCTAATCCTGGTCCGCCGATACTGTCGTAGGTTTGAATATCGGCAAACCCTCCAGCTTCCAGCATTTCCGCTGCTGAGTTAATCATGTCTTTGCGCATAACCAGCTCATTTTCTTTGAATTCACAATCGATGGAGAGGGTCGGCATTCCGTACACATCCAGCACTTCTCGGTTTAAGGTCACCTTATTCTCATGATACGGCAGGCATTCTCCAAAGGCACCTAAGCCCATACGCCAGGGTCCGGGAGCGGTAAGACTTTCTTTGAAATCCGCTCCAAAGTCCATTTCTTTAATACTACGCATCCAGTTCTCCCGGCTGGCACTGCCCTGGTATCCAAACCCTCGGATGTAATCACTGCGCTGTTCATCAATGTTTCGGAATCTGGGAATATAAATGCCATTTGGCCGGCGTCCCCGGTAGTATTTGTCTTCAAATCCTTCGAAAACACCAGCGGCACCTGCTCTGTAATGATGATCCATCAGGTTATGACCCAACTCTCCGCTGTCATTCCCCAATCCGTCAGGGAATCGGTCGGAAGTGGAGTTTAACATGATTTGAGTGGTTCCAAGAGCTGATGCATTCAAGAAAACAATGCGAGCGTAAAATTCCATGAACTCTTTAGTTTCTGCATCCTGGATCCTCACTCCACTGGCCTTCTTTGTATTGGCATCATAGATGACTTCAGTAACAATGCTGTGAGGTCTTAAAGTCATATTGCCAGTGGCTACTGCAGCTGGCAAGGTGGAGGACTGACTACTAAAATAAGCTCCATAGGGGCATCCCCGTATACACATGTTGCGATATTGGCATTGGGCCCTTCCCCTATGAGGTTGGGTTAAATTAGCTGAGCGACCAATGGTGATTACCCGGCCGTTAAAGTTTTCGGCGACCTTGGTTTTCAGATGTTTTTCCACACAGTTCATTTCCATGGGAGGAAGAAACTTGCCGTCCGGCAATTGAGTAAGTCCCTCGGCTTGACCATTGATACCTGCAAATGACTCTACATAATCGTACCAGGGAGCTATGTCCACAGTGCGTATGGGCCAGTCTACGGCAATTCCATCTTTAGCATTGGCTTCAAAATCCATTTCGCTAAGTCGATAGGATTGGCGTCCCCATAGCAAAGAACGGCCTCCAACGTGATAACCCCTGATCCAGTCAAATCTTTTTACTTCGCTATAAGGATTCTCCAGGTCGTTTACCCACCAATGCTTAGTGCTTTGTTTAACGGTGTAACCGGTGCGGTTTTGTACATGGTGCTTTGCCAGGTCCTCTTTTGAAAGGCGGTCGCCATAAGGCAATTCCCAAGGGTGTTTTTGCATGGTAGGATAATCCTGAACATGCTTAACATCTCTTCCTCTCTCCAGTACCAGGGTTTTAAGCCCCTTTTCACAAAGTTCTTTTGCCGCCCATCCACCGCTTATCCCAGTGCCCACCACGATGGCATCGTATGTATTTTGTGGTTTTGCTTTGATATTTATATTCATGGAACAAATGAAATTAGTAAAGGGCCCAGGCTTTCTGTCCAGGTATCAGTGTGGTGCAACCATCGTATCCTCCTGGTATCTGTAGATATTCCAGGGCTTCGGTAGCACCCATTTCACTGGTAAAGTATCCCAGCAGGGTCAGTTGCTTTAATTGTTTGAAAAAGGTTTTGGCCTCCGGATTTCGGCCAAATCCTGAGTACTCATCAGGGGTATGATCTTCAGCGGCTATTTTCTTTAATATGGCAGTTTGTTGGTCATCCTCGATTTTGAGAAAATCCTGGCTATGATGGCTCTGAGACAGGGAGTTTAGTCGGTTCAATCCATCTAAAAACATTTGTTGTGCTTCAGTTTCCAAACATTGGTCTAACATACTGTCAATAAAATAGGGTACGCCGGCCTCAATAGCCCCTGGGGTTTTGGTTTCTGGTATAATCATATCCGCCAGCTTTGAAACCAGCCGGGCCTGATCTTCACTTAAGAAACTAGATTGCCACTCCAATGGAGGTGGAGCTTGCTCACAACTTTGTAGGATACCGAGAAGAGTTGGCGTTGCTACTGCACCTCCCACCAGGTAACTCAACTGCTTAAGAGCAGCACGCCGGTCAAGACTTTCTTTCATAGATAAAAATTAAAACAAGATTAAATATAAGGCTTATTTCAGTTTTTTTACGAAAATTTTTGGTTCCGAAAACAAAAGAGGCTCCTATAGGAGCCTCTCAAGATTTAGCCATTGGTTGTATCTACTGCGGAAGCGCGGTTCCAGCAAATTGCGCCACGTTGACCCGGGGAACGTTGGCTCCAAACTTGTCGTTAATGGCTTCTATGAATACATTAGCGGCAATGGCATAGCCTCTGGAGTTGGGATGAGCCCCATCTTCTGAGAAGACTCCAGCGGGAGGTGCCAGAGTAGCGGCTACCGCTACACCATCCTGCAATTGCGGGCCTGTAACTAAATCATTGAAGGCGGCGTTAACGTCGGCCAGGGCCACTCGATCTCCCACTCCCAAACCGGCAATGGTTCCTGCAATAATGGTATTGAAGGCATCGGTGCGAGCTTCTACCTCCGCTAATTCATCAGCTAATAACGTGAAACTGTCTCCAAGGGGAACAGCTACCCCTATAACGGATAAGGGGTTATTGGGATCGGCCAGAGTGCCAAGTACTGCAGCAGCCGGCAAAGTAAGCAGATCATCAGCTGTGGTTTGCCTCAGGTTGGGGAGTACCACACTTCCCGGAGGAAGGCTAAAGAAGGCCGAAATATCTACATTCTGGGTTAAACTTTCGTCTTCAACCAGCACGGCGTTATCTGCAACGCCTGCAAAGGAAATTTTTCGGGCAGCATTCTCCTCAGCGCTAATCAAACCAAGTCCAAGGGCTACATCCAGACCATCGTTGTATTCCTGAAAGGCCGCATTGACAGCGGCTGCAGTGAGGTCATCCAGCGGGATG
>JAOTYN010000107.1 GCA_029861825.1 Cyclobacteriaceae bacterium | reverse complement strand
TGCACGCTTGTATTCTTCATCTCCTCGTAAGTCGGCCGAAGGGCTGCAGTCTTCACTAGCGGCCTGACCAGCCTGGGCCATAAGGTCTTCACTTATAGCCTGTCCTGTAAGTAGTTGTTCACTGCGATGGGCTCGCATAGGTGCATAATTGACATTAGTTAACCCGATGCCCACCTTTACAATAGTAGTACCCTCCAGGGTAACTTGAACGGCCACACCGGCGGTGGCATAGTCTCCTACCTTACGCTCCAGCTTTTGATAAGCCCCTCCGCTATGGGCAGCAGGTACCGGAATGCGGATTTCGGTAAGGATCTCATCAGCCTGTAGCGCCGTAGTATATAAGCCTTGGAAAAAGTCATTAATATCCACGGTGCGCTCCCCGTTTGGTCCCTGTATTACGATACTGGCACCCAGAGCCAGCATGGTAGCCGGATGGTCATTGGCAGCATCTCCGTGAGCCAAATTTCCACCGATGGTAGCTAAGTTGCGCACCTGAGGATCGGCAATCATCTTGGCAGTGTCCAACAGAATAGGGTACTTGGATTTGATAAGGTCGGAATCTTCCAGCGCTACTTCACGGGTAAGTGAGCCTATCTTTAAAAAGCCGTCCTCTTCTTTTATGTAATCCAACCCTGGAATGTTATTGATATCAATTAAGTAATCGGGAGTGGCAAACCTCAGCTTCATCATGGGGATCAAACTATGGCCTCCCGAAAGGATCTTAGCCTCGTCGCCATATTGCTGAAGCATAGCAATAGCCTCATCCAAGGTCTGGGGCGTGAGGTATTCGAAAGCGTTAGGGATCATTGGTTAAAGATTTTATTTAGAGAGAAAATCAATATAGTTATTGTCAGCTTAAAATAAAAACCAGTAACCGACACCTTAAGTAGTTGGTATTAAGCTTATTGACTTGTAGAAGTTTTAGCAGTTTTTTTTTGAAAATTTTCAACAAAAAAGGGGAGTTCACTCCGGAATGGCAGCCTTGATTATCAGCAAAGAAAACATCAGTCATTTAGAACCCAAAGCGACTGGATGACAGCCTTTTGTCTATGCCGGGATTAATAAAATAGGGATCAGTTCCTATTTCTGATACTACCGGGGCTTACCTTGTTAAAAAGTTCATTTTATTTAATAGCAAACCAATATGGAATTGCTCCTAAGGGGAGGTTGCTGAGCAAACGGTGATGGCCGTTTGCCATGGGGAGGGATTGGGCGGAGTTCGCCAAGAAGTCCTTACATGTTAGGTGCTCAAAGAAAATCCACCGAATAGATCATGGGCAAGGTACTGCTGATTGTCTCCCAGTTATCCCCTTTGTTGTTTGATACAAACAGATTACCGGTAGTGGTGCCGAAGGCTAAGGTATCGCCGGTATTGCTAAGAGCATGTCGAAACACAATATCGTAACAATCCTGCTGAGGCAAACCTTGTCGCAAGTCCTTCCAAGTAACACCGCCATCATCGGTACGGCAAACGCATAAAGCTCCGTCAACAGCTACCCGCACTTCGTCGCTTACCGCGGGTACGACCCATGCCTGCTCGGGATCCTGCCGATCTACAGCCACCGCAAAGCCAAAACGGGCAGGGCCATCCTCCTGTGTTACATCCTGCCAATCTTTTCCACCGTTGACGGATCGGAAAATTCCACAATGATTCTGTTGCCAAAGATGATCCGGGCTTTCTGGACAAGCTACCAGTAAGTGCGGATCGTGTCCTACCTCCGCTTGAGGATCCGGTAGAAAATCAGCCCGCAATCCTTTGTTTCTCACTTCCCAGGTCTCGCCCCCGTCGGTAGTTTCGAAAACGCCTGCAACACTGATCCCAACATAAATATGATTACTATCTCTAGGATCTACTACAATACTGTGAATACCTGCATAGTCACGACCACCACCGAACCAATTATCGGGTCGTGAGGGTTGGTCCCATAAACTGCTAACCAGCTCAAAGGTCTTACCCTGGTCTTGGCTTTTAAAAAGTCCACCCGGTTCGGTACCCACATATATTAAACTATCATTATCAGCACCACCCTCCGCAAAGGCCCATAAGTAGCGCACAACAGCAGGGACCCCTGGTTTCATTTCTGCTCCCTCAGGGAACTTAGGAGATTCCACTTCTTCCCATGTACTACCTTGATCCATGGAGAAGTGCAGTTTCTGTCCCCAGTGACCATGGTCGAGGCAGGCCCACCAAGTATCGGTACGAGGATCCACATAAGTCAGGGACACCGGGATACCCAGGAAGGAAACACTGTGATGTTTCCAGCCTTGGCCATGGCGTTTCAAGGTTACCAGACCTTTTCTGGTACCTAGCATTAAAGTGTTTTTTTCGCTCATAATAAGGTTGGTTATCCTCCGGACAAAGCCTGCATGATAAATACTTCATCTTGATCGTCCACCTCATCCAGCAGGTTTACTTTATCACGGATCAGTTTATCTCCAATAAAAATATTAACATGCTGCCGCAGCTGACCCTGCTCATCAACCAAATAGTCCTTTAAGCCAGGGTGCTGCCTGTTTAATTGATCCAATAGTTCAGCCACATTGGAGGCAGGAACCTCCATGGAATCTAAATCGGGATAAAATCTTTTTAAAGCTCTGGTAAAACTTACTTTAGGCATAGCCGAATTTAGGCTCAGCTGGTGGTGGCTGATTCATTTTGTTAAAGATCCAGATGGAGTAAATTCCTAAGGCCGTTCCCAATGGGAAACAAAGGATATTTAATATACCTACAACCAACGCCACCGGTAATCCCCAGGATTTCTTTTTCAATACCCCGTATCCAGCTAGCAAACCGGGTATAGCCAAAACGATAAGAAAAGCTGCTACGAAGGTGCCCACCAATGGGAGTATTTGCGCTGCCTCCGGGTCATCCACCAAGACGCCTACACTGGTCAATACCCCAAATACAATGGCAGCGGGAACAATAAGTAACAGGCTGTAGATAATATGCCCAATACCTAAAGTACGTAAATGTTGATCCATGTCCATAGTTCAATAAATTTATGTGTTCCTCAATTTAATAAAATCTAGCTAATACTATTTATACGGTTGAATTTGCGGAAAGATAATGTTCCAGGCGTTCCCGGATCTTTTGAAAGGTGCTGTAACCATAACTGATCCCGGTAAGTTGATGCTGATCTTTTATGACTAAAGAGGGATAGCCGTTAATGCCCCATTCCCGGGTTTCAATAAAATCGTCCTTGGTAGCTTGTACGATCTCCTCTGATTGGAAATGATCGTTGAATTCCTGAAAATCTATGTCAAATTGCCTACAAATAGTTCGAATGTTGGATATATCGCCCAGATCCAAAGAGTCTACGTAGAACGTTTTTTGCAATTGCTTAAACCATTGAATATTTCCCTGTCCCAGCCATTTTCGGGCGGCTACAACCAGACGACATGCCGGTTCCGTATCGTAGTTGAATGTGGGGAGTTCCAGTAGCTTAAAACTGAAAGGTTGTCCAGTAGCAGCGTGCACTTGGTCCCAATGATGACGTAGAAAATCTTTCATCTTTTCATCCCAGAGATCTCCTCCTCCCGGCCTCAAACCACCTACTTTAATCTGGAATTCTAACTCTCGATGCTCACAGAAATCCGCTACCTGCTCCAACTCCGGCGCCATACCCCAACACCAACTGCACATAGGGTCACCGATATAGATCAAGGACTTCATTAATTATAGGTAGTGTATAGGTGTAACTTCATATCCAAAGCTCGCATCTAACTAAGAAATGCCACCGGGTTAGCCCACTGCTCAGTGGCATGGGGAAGGCTTCACCGCCTTCCTTTTTTTAACCGCCAATAACGGACATGGACTCCGATATCTGATATGATCGTTTTGATTCGGCCTCAAAGCCATCCCGGTCCCGGCTACCAAAGGCTCTTAATAGATGTTGTCGGATATTTTCATCCTCTGCACCACTGCGCATAATACCTTTCAGATCCAACACTCCATTGTCGTACAGGCAGGTCTTCAGTGTTCCTTGAGAGGTAATCCTGATTCGGTTGCAGCTTCCACAGAAGGTCCGGCTGAACGCTGCAATGATGCCTACGGAGCCTTGATGACCCGGAATACGGTAGTTAACAGAGGTGCTGTTTGCTACCCCTGGCAAGGCTTCTAACTGTCCAAAATGTTGCTCCAACTCCTGCTTTATCCTCAGATGATCCCATGTGAGTTCAGGATAATGTGCTCCTTCCCCATTAAAGGGCATCTCTTCGATAAAGCGGACGTCTACCCGATGTTCCCTGGTAAGCTTGGCCAACTCCACAATATCCTGGGTATTTTTTCCATCAATCACCACTGCATTAATCTTCAGAGGAATACCCGCTTCCAACAGCTCATAAAATGTAGCTTTGACTTTTTCCACTTCATCCCGCCGGGTAATCTGTTTGAAACGCTCCCGGTCCAGGGTATCGATGCTGAGGTTTATGGAACTAATGCCCATGGCTTTTAATCGAGGGATGTAGGGAGCTGTAAGTACTCCATTGGTGGTCAAATGAATGTACTCCAGATTAGGGATATCGGCTGCTCGTTCCAGAAAATCCATCAAATTTTGTCTGACGAATGGCTCCCCACCAGTAATGCGTAGTTTATTCACTCCAAGATGTGTAAGAATACGCAGCAAGCGTTCCATCTCTTCATAGGTCAGCAATTCTTTCCTGGGAAGATATTTAATACCGTGCTCCGGCATACAATAAAAACATCTTAGATTACAGCGATCCGTTACCGCCAATCTAACGTAGTTAATGCGCCGTCCGTGATTGTCGTATACTTGTTGGGTTTCCTGGTCCATGTCCTTCACGTGAACATTAAATATAATTGAATTTCTTTACTTCAATGACCAATCTGGCTTTTTAAATAATTCTGCCAGTCCTCCTCGGTATCAATATCCACAGCGCCACCAGTGAGACTAACCTCTCGCATGAATTTACCTTTTTGCGTAAACAGGGCACGTGCTCCCTGATCACCGGAAGTGGTCATAATATCTTCAAAGTGCGCCGACCCAATGAAGGCGGGAACACCTCTGCCCTGCCCGTACCCGGTAACCACCATAGCCTGAGATTCCTCCCGGGCCACATTTATGAGCTCTTTTAAATGATCCAGATGTACCAGCGGTTGATCCACCAGCAAAACCAACACTCCAGACAAGCCCGGGCTGATTTGCCTGGCACATTTTATTCCCGATTCAAGTGAGCTGCTCATGCCCTGCTTCCATTGTGGATTCATCACCATGTGCAAGGGCAAGTCCTGAATCTGCTGGCGAATCAATTTTTCATGTGCTCCCAGCACCACTACCACCGGCACCTTCAGCCCCAATGCCAATTCGCTGGTTTTCCGGATCAGGGTGGTGCCTGCTACTTTTAATAGCTGTTTGGGTCGGCCTAATCGAGTGGACCCTCCCGCCGCCAGGATGACTACTACCAAAGAGTGCTCAGCCATAGTGAAATATACAACTTTCTATACAAGGGCGCAGCAAAAGCACTCCAGACCTCCATTAGGCATAAAACGTGTTTGGGCCACCGAAAATTGCAGAGAGATTATGCCTTGCAAGGGTATGAGCTGGACGTAGTGGACCATTTACTGAAGCCTTTCTCATTCCAGCGATTTTTTAAAGCAGTCAACAAGGCCCAAAATTTTCTATCCAAATTATCTGAAAAATCTGGCGACTGCCCCTACATCTATTTGAAATTGGACAAACGAGTGGAACGGGTAAACTTGCAAGACATCCTGTACATTGAGTCTATGAAAGATTATATCAAAGTGAAAACTTGTACTCAAGAAGTGGTTTCACATCAAAAAATCAGTTACATGGAGGAACATTTGCCTGCTGACAAATTTTTGAGAGTACACCGGTCCTTCATTATCTCCCTTTCCAATATCGATGCCTATAGCGCCTCTAATGTTGAAATTGGGGGCTTTAGTGTCCCCATAGGCCGAAATTACAAGGAAAAAGTCATGCCCCGGCTCAACCGGAACATTATTTAAATATAAAAAAAATGCAACTAATTAGTTTTTTAATACCAAAAGGGTTACATTAGTGTAGTAAGTATATTAATATTGTAATATTTAATTATACTTTACTTATTTCCACATGGATAATCGCATTCTTTTTATCTGCACCGGCAATTACTACCGCAGTCGTTATGCCGAGATACTTTTTAACAATTATGCCCAAAAATATGATTTGAATTGGAGGGCATTTAGCAGAGGGTTCCAGGAAAGTACCCGCCCCTGGCCGATCAGTCCTAATGCCAAACATGGGCTGGCTGCCAAAGGAATTACGCTGGATCAAACCCGATACCCTATGAAATTAGATCCCAAAGATCTAAGCGATGCTTATCATGTCATCTTAATGGATGAGATCGAACATCGGCCTATGATGACGGAGGAATATCCCGAATGGTTGAGTAGAGTGGATTTTTGGCAGATCAGAGACATCGACTTTGAATCACCACATTCGGCCCTGGCCAAACTGGACATTCGACTCCAGCGACTTATGGCCGACCTGAACATCAAGCACGCTACCGCATAAACAGGCTAATTGGCATCGGTTACGGTACCAAGGCCGTTTATATCCGATACTACGGTAGGCATTCCTTTGTAAAATACATTTCCTTGCCCGTTGATGATCACGAACAACTCCTGATTGGCGGTCACCTCGACGTCTCCGGTACCCGCAATAAGGATGTCGCAACGTTCACTGATCATATCAAATCCGTTTACATTACCCTGACCGTTGATGGTTATTTCCAACGTATCTGCGGCTCCCTGTATAAAGAAGTCCCCCAGACCGGTGGTAACCAGCTCTAGTCTGGGCGTAACCACCTCATTTTCAAATTCAACATTGCCTATTCCCGCTAAATTAATGGTCTCTAAGCTGGTGACGGATACGTATACATTAAACGGTTGGCCAGTTTCGATACAATCGGTAAATGTTACCGACAGCAGGTCATCGGCTATTTCGGTATTTAGAAATGGTAACAAATTTGACTGCCCTTCCACAACCACTGAAGGGAAACTACCCTTGGTGATGAAAATGCTGCCGGGGAACTGATGAAATATTGCGTCAAAACTTCCAGCAGTTCTGGTCTCCTGTACCAGCGAACCCTCCCCATTCAAGCAATTAGGGCCATCATCGGAGCTCAGATCGCAAGAAAACCACAATATGGAGGTCATTAGAATCGCTAACCTACCCATCCCCCAAATTCTCAACTTCATTGTTATTTTCATTTTATCTACTAGTATCATGTGTCCACAAACTTATCAATTATACCCTATAATTAGGTACTAGGCTTAAAAAAGCTTTTGTCTTGGGTATTGTGCTTAAAAGCAATATTTTGTTCGAACAAATCTCATAACATATGAAAGCATCTTCAACTAGACGTAAGTTTTTAAAATGGGGTTCCTTGGCTTCGCTGAGCGCACTGGCTAACCCTTTGTCAGCTGGTGATATAACGGATATAACGCTCAAAGGACAGATCCCTGAGAACCTCACCGTAGTATTTCAGGGTGACAGTATCACCGATGCTGGCCGTAACCGCAGTCGTTATTACGCTAATGACATCAGCGGCATGGGCCATGGCTATGTCTACCAGATAGTAGCAAAAATGCTTGCCAACCATCCCAAAAGTAACTTAAGATGCTATAATCGTGGGATTAGTGGCAACAAGGTATTTCAACTGGCGGCCCGCTGGCAGGAAGATTGCCTGCAACTGCAACCACAAGTGCTTAGTATCCTAATTGGTGTTAATGATTTCTGGCATACCCTCAGTGGAAACTATCAGGGTACTGCTGAAGTTTTTGAAAAGGACCTCCGGCAATTGTTGGAACGCACCAGAAAACAACTGCCTGAAGTTAAACTTATTTTAGGCGAGCCATTTGCCGTAAAAGGCGGCAGCGCCATCACCGACGTCTGGGAACAGGATTTCCCTCAATATCAAAGTATGGTACGAAACATTGCCAAAGATTTCCAGTCTGGGTTTGTCCCCTATCAGCAAGTATTTGACGACGCCCTGTCCCTAGGCACTGTCGATCACTGGTGTGCTGATGGCGTCCACCCATCAATGGCCGGGGCCATGCTCATGAGAGATGCTTGGTTGAAAGTATTTAATCAAATGTGGTAAGAATGAGTAAAAGGGCGTTTGTAACCGGAGCCACGGGATTCCTGGGCATCAATTTGGTTCAGGAGCTTTTAGCTCAAAACTGGCAGGTTACCGCTATCAAAAGATCCAGGTCGCAAACCAAGCACTTGAATCCATTAAATATCAATTTGGTAACTGGCGACGTAGAAGATATTGATTCTCTAAGAGCTGCTGTACCCCACCAAGTAGATGCAGTGTTTCACGTTGCCGCCAGCACCAATCTATGGTCGAAATACAATCAAAGACAGTATAAAACTAATGTTGAGGGTACCAGAAATATGATTAAGGTGGCCCTTGAAAAGGAGGCAGGTCGTTTCATTCATACCTCCTCCATAGCAGCTTATGGCATTCACGAAGATCAGGTCCGTGAAGACACTTTGAGCAATGCATTAGATTCTGGAATCAACTACCACGTTACCAAATATTTATCAGAAAATGATGTTAAGGAAGCAGTAGGCCGAGAGCTTGACGCGGTAGTGCTGAATCCCGCCCACATAGTAGGACCCTATGACACCCATAACTGGGTGCAGATCTTTAAGAACGTGTACCGTCAAAGCATGCCGGGTATCCCTCCCACTTTAGGAAGTTTCACCTATGCACCTGAGGTTGCTAAGGTTCATATTATAGCTTATGAGAAAGGAGTCAAGGGCGAGAACTATCTTCTGGGTGGAGTGGAAGCCAGTATGCTGGAATTTGTGAATTTCATCGAAAGATTTTTAGATAAACCGGTTAGCATGAAAACTACAGCTCCGTGGATATTGCAATTGGCTACTAAGTTCTATCAGTTAGGGGCATTGTTCACCGGCAAAGAACCTCTTTTAACTCCTGAAAAGACCAAGCTGCTCACTCACAATGTGCGCTGCGATGACTCAAAGGCCAGGCAACAATTGAATTTCCAGGCAGTACCATTAGAAACCATCGTTGAAAAGACCTGCCACTGGCTTAAACAAGAGAACTTGTTGTGATGGAGCATTTTGGTTTTTGGTCGGTACTCCCCCCCGTTTTAGCCATAATTCTGGCCATTCGCACCAAACAGGTCTTTGTTGCTTTGATCTTTGGTATCTGGCTGGGATGGGTGATCGTGAATGGTGGTAATATATTAAGCGGCACAGTAGCCACTCTTCAGGCCCTGGTGGATGTTTTTAAAGATGATGGTAACACCCGCACCATCATGTTCAGCGCCCTGGTGGGGGCTCTTATTGCTTATATTCAGCGCTCTGGAGGAGTACAAGGCTTTGTGAATCGGGTGGAATCATGGCTTCAGCGACTGGAGACGAAGCAAGGCACCAGCAATCGCCAGGCCATTCAGTGGCTGGCATGGGTTACCGGAATCTTGGTGTTTGTGGAGTCCAGCATCTCGGTGCTTACCGTGGGTTCTTTATACCGACCGGTATTTGATAAATTGAAGATCTCTCGAGAAAAACTGGCTTATATTGCGGACTCCAGTTCAGCTCCCGCCTGCATTCTTATCCCTTTCAACGCCTGGGGGGCCTATGTAATGGGCCTTATTCTTTTACAGGGATATCAGGACCCGGTGAATATGATGATTAAAGTATTTCCCTTCAATTTTTATCCTCTTTTAGCGTTGGGTATGGTGGCCTTTATCATCTGGTCAGGCAAAGATTTCGGGCCCATGAAAAAAGCCGAGACCAGAGCCAGAGTAGAGGGTAAACTAATGGCCGACGACGCCCAACCAGTAGTTTCGTCTGAGATTACCATGATGGAACCTAAGTCAGGAACAGTGCCAAAAGCCCGGCACATGATAGTCCCCATAGCCACTATGGTAATCATGATGCCCTTGATGTTGGCCTTCACTGGTTGGTCGGAGGTAGATGCGAACACCCACTGGTTAGCTCACTTTTTTACGGCCATCGGCAAAGGATCGGGATCGGCCTCTGTACTCTACTCGGTCATTACCGCCATTCTGGTGGCCATGGTGATGTACCGCAGCGCTGGGATCATGAAGCTATCTGAATTGATAGAGGTAGCCTTCAAAGGCATCGGAGGCCTGATGCCCATCGCTTTGTTGATGCTTTTTGCATTTGCCATTGGCAATGTATGCCGCAGTTTGGGCACCGGTATTTTTGTAGCCGAATTCACACGTAGTTGGCTTTCGCCGGGAGTAGTGCCGTTGCTGGTGTTCCTGGTGAGTGCTTTCATCGCTTTTTCCACAGGCACCAGTTGGGGTACTTTCGCTATTATGATGGCCATTGCCGTTCCCATGGCTCAGACACTGGAAGCCAGTGTGCCTATGGCCATCGCGGCGGTATTGGGAGGTGGGGTATTCGGCGATCATTGTTCACCGATATCCGATACCACCATACTAAGCTCCATGGCCGCTGCCAGCGACCATATCGATCATGTAAAAACCCAATTACCCTATGCCCTATTAATGGGTGGAGTAGCCGCTATTTTGTATTTGATCGGGGGTTTTGTGGTAATCCTATAGCGGTTTTTGAAGTATCAGAAAAAGTTCTTAGGATCTCAAAAATTGAGACCAATAGAGCCTAACTTC
>JAOTYN010000106.1 GCA_029861825.1 Cyclobacteriaceae bacterium | reverse complement strand
TTCTTACTATTGGCGCTATAGAAGGAAGTGAATTCAATGCCAAGTTAGAATTTGTTTCACCAAAAGGTATCGAGGAAGAGGGTGCCATAAAGTTTGAAGTGCGAGCAGGCATTGAATTGCTTGAAGATCATTTTATCAGAGCCGGTTACAGTGCTAATGGAGATATTGTAACTGAAATAAAAGAGCAGGTTTTGGCAATTAAAGAAAGTAATGTGTTGGTGGAGAATGATAGCAGCTTTGTTCAAAAAATGATCAGCGATCAAGATTTTGAAAAGACCTTAATAGTCACCGGATTATCCGACGGAGTTAACGTGGAAATCCTCTCGGGACTAACCAAAGATGATCAAGTTAAGAAATTGTAATTCCCTTAGCCAATTACCCCCGTTTTTCGTAACTATAAGTAAATATGGAACCATCAAGTATGATCAACCTCAAGCAAATTCAGAAGTCCTATCCGGTGGGAAATCAATCACTGCATGTGTTGAAAGGGATTGACATGGAAGTAGGCAAAGGTGAATTAGTATCGATCATGGGTTCTTCCGGATCCGGAAAGTCCACCCTTCTAAATATAATAGGGATTTTGGATGGCTATGATTCGGGTGACTACCATTTAGCCGGGACCCTTATTAAAAACCTCAGTGAAAAAAGGGCCGCTCATTATCGAAACAAGTTCTTGGGTTTCGTCTTTCAGTCCTTTAACCTGCTCAACTTCAAGAATGCCATGGAAAACGTAGCGTTGCCCTTATACTACCAAAAGGTCAGTCGTAAAAAGCGCAATAGTATCGCCTTAGAGTACCTGGATCGCGTAGGTTTGAAGGAATGGGCCGAACACTTGCCCAGCGAATTGTCAGGTGGTCAAAAACAACGTATAGCCATTGCCAGAGCCTTAATATCTGATCCTAAGGTAATCTTGGCCGACGAACCCACTGGAGCATTGGATTCCAGCACTTCCAAGGAAGTAATGGAAATCTTTAAGGAGGTTAATAAGTTGGGAAAAACTGTTATAATCGTTACTCATGAACACGATATTGCAGAAGGTACCGATCGTATTATTATGCTTAAAGATGGCATTATATTAGATCGCAATTTTCAGCTTGCTTCATAACCATAATAAACCTGGATTAACACTACTTATATGTTTGATATCGACAAGTGGCAAGAGATCTTTCACACCATCGATAAAAATAGACTACGCAGTTTCATCACCGCATTCAATGTGGCATGGGGAATCTTTATCCTAATCATATTAATGGGGTTTGGCCGTGGTTTTCAAAACGGTGTACACCATCAATTCGACGATGATGCTGCTAACAGTCTGTTCATAAATACGGGAACCACTACGTTGCCCCATCGGGGGATCCAACCAGGTAAACAAATCAACTTTGATAATGAGGACTACAACATGATCCGTGAGAAAGTTGAGGGAGTTGAATATTTGACTGGACGTTATTATGTGTCTGGTGAGTTTACCGTGCGGTACCAAGACAACTACAGTTCCTTTAGTATTAGATCCGTCCATCCGGACCACCTTCACCTGGAGAAGTCTATTATGATAGAAGGACGCTACATCAATGATAAGGACTTAATGGAAAAAAGAAAGGTAGCCATTTTAGGGACAAAAGTGGTGAAGGTCCTCTTTGGCAATAAGCATCCTATCGGCGAATACATTACTATAAATGGTATCAAGTATAAAGTGGTAGGCATTTACGATGATCTAGGACAGGAAGATGAGACCAAAATCATATACATTCCCATATCCACGGCACAACTTGCTTATGGCGGGGGTAATAGAATTCATCGATTAATGCTAACCATGGGAGACGCTACCTTAGAACAAAGTTTGGAAATTCAAGATAAAGTCCACGCCATGCTAGCAGCCAAACACGTGTTTTCAGTGGAGGATAAAAGAGCGGTAAGGATATTTAACATCTGGGAAGAATACATCCGATGGATGGGCATCTTTGACGGTATTCGATTGGTGCTGGCAGCCGTGGGAATTTTTACCTTGATCGCTGGAGTAGTAGGCGTAAGCAATATTATGTTGATCGTGGTTAAAGAAAGGACCCGGGAAATTGGGGTACGAAAAGCTATCGGCGCTACTCCCCATTCGGTGATCGGGTTGTTTTTAATGGAAGCCTTACTGATCACCATTGTAAGTGGTTATATCGGTATGATCTGTGGTATGATGTTTATTGAGTCCGGGCTGCTAAGTAACTTAATGCTGTCATTTGGATTCCCCATGGATTTCTTCATTGATCTCAGTGTAAATTTCACCAATGCCGTGGTAGCTACATTTATATTAGTATTTGCGGGAACCCTGGCCGGATACTTCCCGGCTCGTAAAGCATCCCGTATCAAACCAGTCGAGGCATTAAAAGACGAGTAATATGTTCGATTATGACAAATGGCAGGAAATCTTTGGAACCATACGCAAGAATAAACTGCGTACCTTTCTCACCATTATAGGTATTGGATGGGGAATCTTTATGATTATCATTCTTATCGGGTTAGGAAACGGCTTCCAAAAAGGCGTAACCAAGGGATTTGGTAATTGGGCCACCAATTCAGGATTTGTTTGGGGACAAAGAACTACCATATCATATGCAGGATTTCAGCCCGGCCGTAGTATTGATTTTGATAATTCAGACACAGAATTACTGTTGAGTAGGGTAAGAGAGATTAGGTATCTGGCCCCTCGAAATCGGCTGGGTGGATGGCGTGGTGGCAATAATGCCGTACGCGGGGATAAGACCGGAGCTTTTACCATCGTCGGAGATTACCCTGAATTCAATAAGATCAATGTGCAAAACTTAAAAAAAGGACGGTTCATAAACCAAAATGATATTAACGGTTACCGCAAAGTGGCGGTTATAGGAAAAAATGTGGTGGACCTTCTTTTTGATGAAGATGAAGATCCCATTGGGGAATATATCACCATTAAGAAAGTTAACTTTCAGGTTGTAGGTTTGGTGGAACCTGTTCGTAATGATGGTGGTGAAGAAGATCTCAACAATATCCACGTACCTTTTAGCACATTTCAGAGAGCATTTGGATATGGTGAACGTGTGGGCTGGTATGCTTTTGCAGCTTACGAACATTTCAACGTGTCGGAAGTGCAGGCAAAAATGCTAACCCTCTTGAAAGAAAAGAACCGTATTAACCCACTAGACGAGGACGCGATCGGTTACTTTAACTTACAGGAAGAATTTGAAGAAATTTCAGGATTATTTACGGGACTTAAACTTTTTACCTGGTTTGTCGGGCTAAGCACTTTATTCGCAGGTATTATAGGAGTTAGTAACATCATGCTTATCATCGTCAAAGAACGCACCAAGGAGATTGGAATACGAAAATCCCTGGGAGCAACTCCCCTATCCATTGTATCCTTAATTTTACAAGAATCCGTATTCTTAAGCATAGTGGGCGGATACATTGCCTTGATTATCGGATTGTTGCTGTTAGATTTGCTTTCGAACTTAATTCCAGATGATTCCATAATTTTAAACCCGGCAGTAAGTCCGGGAATAGCCCTGGGATCGCTTGTTCTATTGGTAATAGGCGGAATGATCGCTGGCATATTACCCGCACAAAAAGCCGCCTCCATAAGTCCAATTGAAGCCATTAGACAAGAAAACTAAATTAAATATATGAAACGAGTTCTTCGAATATCAGGATTGGTGTTACTGGTAGTCAGTTTTTTGTACATGACTTATTTCCTTTACTCCAAATCACAGGAACCTGATGTAGTATTCGAAACAGATAGTGCCTTCATCTCCACTATTGTGAAAAAGACGGTCGCCACCGGATCGATTACCCCTCGTAAGGAAATCGAGATCAAATCGCAGGTATCCGGGGTAGTAGATCGGATTTATGTGGAGGCGGGCGAACCCGCCAAAAAAGGACAATTGCTAGCTAAGATCAGGATAATCCCCAACTCGGTAGCTCTAAATAATGCTCAGACTCAACTGCGCAGCGCCAGGATCAATTACGATAATGCCAAGAAAGAAAAGGACCGTCAGGAAAAGCTGTTCAAGGAAAATATTATCTCCGAAGTAGAGTACAATCAATTCAAATTGGATTTCGAACTCCGGGAAGAAGGTCTGTCAGCAGCGGAAAGCAACCTGCAGCTGGTACGAGAAGGGGCTTCAAAGAACGCGGGGACCGCCACCAATGAGGTGCGCTCAACAGTTGATGGTATGATATTGGATGTACCAATACGTGAAGGAAGTTTCGTAATTGAAAGTAATACCTTCAATGAAGGCACCACTATCGTATCAGTCGCCAATATGCAGTCCATGATCTTTGAGGGCAAGGTCGATGAGTCGGAAGTGGGGAAGATCAAAGAAGGCATGAATTTGAAATTGGTGGTAGGTGCCTTGGAAGGTGAATCATTTGACGCTACCCTGGAACATATCAGCCCCAAAGGAGTGGAAGAGGAAGGCGCTATCCAGTTCGAGGTTAGAGCCGCCATTAATATTCAAAAGGATGTCTTTCTAAGGGCCGGGTACAGCGCCAATGCCGATATTGTATTGGAGCAGAAAGACAGTGTGCTATCCCTGAGAGAAAGTAACCTGATCTTTGAAGAAGACAAGATATTTGTTGAAGTGATGACCGGCGAACAGCAATTCGAAAAGAGGGAAATTGAAACCGGTATATCCGATGGAATAAATATCGAAGTTGTCAAGGGCTTGACAGAAGAAGACCGGGTGAAGAAATTATGATGAATTATTAAACTTGAAAACCTAGTACACCATGAAAGGGCCTGTGATTCGCAGGCCTTTTTTATTGGGAGGTGGCGTGGTTGATCACCCGCTGGCCGTTTTCATCCACACCGCCGTAAAACAAGTGATAGATATCATTTACCTCTAGCACTGCGGCCCCGGTCGATAATCCCAACTGCTCTCCTTTTACTCCCAGAGCAGGTTCAAAAATGGGATTCTGATCATTTTTT
Organism: Cyclobacteriaceae bacterium; assembly: GCA_029861825.1. Taxonomy (GTDB): domain Bacteria; phylum Bacteroidota; class Bacteroidia; order Cytophagales; family Cyclobacteriaceae; genus JAJCYK01. The sequence goes on along the minus strand of JAOTYN010000106.1, from coordinate 5,722 downwards.
GTCCAGCTACTGCCATTTCGAGAGTGGGCAAATCCTAAACCACTGTAGGTTTCAAAGTCACTGTCATCGAAAGATCCAAACCACATGAAATAATTCCATCATTATTGTCCACCAATACCACAGGATGGGAAACATCTTTGGTAATGTCACCGGGACCCTGATCTTCCCAGTTGACCTCAGGGATCATCACCGGATTCGATGTGTCTTTGATCCACTCATAGCCGTTCGAACTGGTGGCATGACTGATCATTATGTCGTTGTTGGCCCCGAAAGAGTTATACCATATATGATAGGTGCCGTTCTTGATCACCGAGGTGGGATCGGACACAACCCCGGCGTCCCCTACCTCAAACCCCGGTACTAAAACCAATCCTGCTTGTTGATCCAGTGAAAGACAGGCGGGGAGACGGTTCCAGTTAATGCCGTCCTCGGAATAAGCATAACCAATCTTTATCAGATCACGATTTTCCCGGTTGGCACCTCCATACCACATTTTGTAACGCTTAGTGACATCCGCTTCATCCTCATCATAGATTACCGTGGGTATTTCAGTTTTTTGATTGTCCCATCCTTCTGCTGCGGTGGAGGGTGTAAATACCACTATGGGATCACTCCAGTTAATACCATCCGTAGATTCGGAATAACAGATGGACGCAAAGGTAACATCAGTTCCTACACATCCCGCCCACATTTGGAATTTACCTTGATAGATCACTGTGGGATCACTGATGTTAGTCAGAGTGTCAACGCTTTCCAAAACTGGATTGTTCACATCTCTATCCCAGTTGTTGGCCGGCAGGTTTTCAATAGGAAAGGCGTTGTCATCATCGGAGCTTTGACAACACACCAGCATCGCCATGACCACCAGCTTCAAAAAATATTTACCCATCATCATATATTAATACAACTAGTTAGGGCAATTGGGATACTTATAAAACTGAAATCCTATTCAAAAATTACTCTCGTGAGCATGAGCGGCTCATTACCGATGATCCAAAAACAAAAAAAAGTGCAGCCTGATCGACTGCACTGGGGTACATTGTATATAATTTTCTTATTGCCCTTCTGAGGAATCATCATCAGCCTCTTCCTCCTCCAAACCGGCTCGTTCGGATTTCACAGATTCCAGGATGGTTGCATAGCGGGTTTTTAATTCATCATCGCTTTTAAGAGCCTTGTTTATGCGGTTATAGAGGCCTGCGCCCAATTGCTCCTTATCTTTGATCTTTCCGGTGTAAGCTTCCTTAAAAGTTGCAATATTTTCGTTATTGTAGGCCTCGATTTTATTGAATACATCCAATTCTTCAGGTGTTACTTTTAACTCCGCCAATTTGATTTCGTTGCCTGCTGCCTCTTTCAACTCTTTGAATCGTTTTCCACCGGCCATAAGTTCTTCAGCCTGTATCATGGCGTTGTAAGATTCTTTCAGCTTAAGCTTTTCCTGATCCGCAAAATCCATTACCAGCGCGTACTTTTTCAGCTCCTCATCGGTGATGGGAGTTTCATCTTGAGCTTGTGCCACTGAAATACCAAAAATCATTACCAGCAGTAACATCCATTTCCTTTTCATTTCTACTTAATTTAGGGTTTCACCATTTTTCCAACCTCGAAGAAAATGCAAATTTGTAATAAATGCAAATACCTGGCCTATATTTAGAGGATATGTCCACTCAATTTCAATATTATGAAGGTGTATTATTTAAGCACTTGTTCTACCTGTCAACGTATAATGTCGACCTTATCATTGGGAGAATTCGATAAACAGGACATTAAAAACGAGGCTATTACTCCCCAACAGTTGGATACTATGAAAGAGTTAGCAGGAAGTTACCAAGCCCTGTTTAGCAGAAAGGCTATGAAATACCGCTCATTGGGTTTGCACAACTTGGAACTCAGCGAAGAAGACTACCGTCGTTGGATACTAAAGGAGTATACTTTTTTGAAGCGGCCGGTTTTCATAGTGGGAGATGAAATATTTATTGGCAATTCCCAAAAGGTGGTGGAAGCCTTGACCGCACGCATCAACCGCTAAAATTCCAGCCAGACTTTAAAATTGAAAAACCTTTGGGAAAGATTATTGGGCACGGCAAATTGCCGGTTTTGCAGATCTGTGATCCAGGTGTAGGAAATAGTATTACGGGCGCCTATTAAGTTCAAAATTTCAGCATTGAGCCATAGGGCTTTCAAACCCAACTTCGATTGGCTTTTGGGCGTAAAGGAGATCAATTTTGAAAACCCAATATCCAGTCTATTGTAGGATTTGCCAGCAAAGCGATTTCTAAACTCAAGATTATTGGGCGGGCCAAAGGGCAGCCCACTACCATACAACAGGTTGAGGTAGACCCTTACCGTAGGGTCGTTGGGCATATAATCTTCAAAATAAATGCCCAGGTTGACGCGCTGATCTGATGGGCGTCTTATGTAACCCTGTCCATCGCCGTCTATTTGTTCTTCTGTTTTTAATATCCCCAAACTGAACCAGGACTCGGTTCCTTTGATGAAAGCGCCGCTTACCCGAAGATCCAGCCCAGCCACATAGGCTTTGCCTAGATTATCACCGTAGTAACGAATTCGAACGTTGTCCACATCATAAGGTACCACCCGTTCTAACGACTTATAATAGGCTTCAGTAAGAAACTTAAAATTGCGATTCCAAAGTTTGAAATTAAAATCCACTCCTGCGATAGCATGTATGGAGCTTTGAGCCTTCAAATTCAGGTTGAGGTTTCCTTCGAAATCTCGCAACTCCCGGTAAAAGGGTGCTTGTTGGTACCAACCAATAGCAGCGGTAAAGGTAATGGGCCTTTGCCACAGCGTTTGATAGGCATACTGCAGTCGAGGACTGATCAGCCATTGTTTATTTAAGTTCCAATATTGCCACCTTATACCTACGGTAATACGATGTTGAAACCAGCTAGAGGTATTTTGTACATAACCCGTAAACCGATAGCTATCCAGGTCAGCGGTACTGTTGATAGGAGGCGTATTGACGGTCACAAAATCTGCGGAATCAGTGAACTCATATTCTTGTAAGCGATCTTCGATCAGTTCCCGCACATATCCTAGCCCGAATTCCAGTAAGTGACTTGGATTTATCTGAAAGGAGTTGTGGTTAATTATATTGAATATCTTGGCGTCCAGACTGTTTCTGCCGGAGCGATAGTTGGTGCCCAATCCCCGGATAACCGCACATTCATTGAAATTGCCAGAACCGGGGTTGCTGTCTGCATCACACAGCCGGTAGGCCCCTTCGATTTCAAAGTACTCCCGTTCCTGAGTAAATAAGGCGGAGGTAATCAATTGCGAATGCCAGCGATCAGAGAACTGATGCTTCAGTGAGAGTCCTCCCTGAACGGTTTGATACCGTAAAATTTCTTGGCCATCGAATCCCACCAGGAATTTGAACGATTGATCGAAAGTTCCAAATTGGGTTTCTCTGGTTTCGGGCTCAACCTGATAGCGATTATTGGCGTAGCTCAACAGTACTCCAAGTTCGGTGCGGCGCTCCTTGTCAAGCTGGTAGGTTATAAAGGACTGAACATCGGTGAATTTAGGCAAATACTCCCCGTCAGTCTCCAAAGTGTTCAACAAGTACTCGGAGCTTTTGTGCCTCACCCCTACCAAGTAAGTGACCCTTTGGTTGTCTGAAACACCTTCTAGATGAGCTGAGCCCCCTAAAAATCCGATAGTGAGCGAACCACCCCATTGTTTTGGCTGCTTGTATTGAATATTCAAGTTGCTGCTGAGCTTGTCCCCGTATTTCGGAGCCCACCCCCCTGCGGAGAATTCAATCTTATCCACCAAATTAGGATTTACAAAACTAAGCCCTTCTTGCTGCCCAGCCCGTATAAGGAAAGGACGATAAATAGGAATATCGTTTACATAGACCAGGTTTTCATCAAAATTACCGCCCCGTACGGAATAAGTCGAAGAGAGTTCGTTGTTGCTGGCCACACCCGGCAAAGTAGCCAGAACCTTGTTGAAGTCCCCAAAGGGAGAGGGTAATAGCCTGGCGGCCTCCGGATTGATCCGGGTTACGCCGGGCAATGCGGGTCCTCTTTGTAGGTTGTCCTGTATTTCCACTCCCGGTAGTACCCTGGTTTCCGGAACCATGCGCAAATCGAGAAGGATGTTCTCAAAGGGGGCAAGTTGAAATGTCCGGGTAATGGTCTGATAGCCCAAAAAACTTATAGTCAGAGTAATGGGTGTGCCCGACTGAACAGTCAAGACAAAACGCCCTGACTGGTCGGTTGAAGTACCGGCCCCCTGATTGGTCAGTACATTGGCGCCTACTAAAGGATTACTACTCTGATCGGTGATCTTTCCATTGATGAAGGCAGATTGTGCTTTGCCTCCAAAGGCTAAAAGACATAATAATAGGATTAGGAGATTGCCCCTCAAGCGATTACCTGCTTTAGATCCTTGATGGTATCACTGGGGTTATCGCTTCCAAAGACAAAACTTCCCGCGACCAAAACATCTGCTCCGGCCTCCAACAAGTCTGGAGCATTCTGTTGCTTTACGCCGCCGTCTATTTCAATCAAGGCGTTAGAGTCGCTATCCTCGATGAGTTGCTTCAATCGCTTTATCTTAACAAAAGTGTTGGGAATAAACGACTGACCTCCAAATCCTGGATTTACGGACATAAGACAAACCAGATCAATATCGGCAATGATATCCTCTAGAAGGCCCACCGGGGTGTGAGGGTTGAGCGCCACCCCCGCTTTGCATCCCAATTCTTTTATTTGATGCACCGTGCGATTCAGGTGAGGGCATGCTTCAAGGTGGACGGTTAGCACGTCCGCTCCAAGTTTTTGAAATTCTGGTAAATAATGCTCCGGAGATTGAATCATCAGGTGGATATCCAGAGGCTTTTGGGCGTGTCGGGCGATAGCTCGACATACCGGTATCCCGAATGAAATGTTGGGGACAAAACTACCATCCATTATATCCAAATGGAACCAGTCCGCTTCACTGGCATTGACCATTTCAATGTCTCTTTGCAGATTAGCGAAGTCCGCTGCTAAAATTGAAGGAGCTATTATGGGTTTCATAATGCAAATATAGCATTATCCACGGGGTAACTCCTGGGGAAGTCCTACATTTTGGCCAACTTATCCAGAGCTATTTCCTCTGTGGTCACATCCATTACAAACCCTATATCCTCCTGATTGTCGGCTTCTACAGTAATGTGAAATCGATCACTAACCCCTGTATATATCTGGGCACGATTTTCTTTTTTCCTATGAACCGTCCATCCCTTAACATCGTCGGAAATGCTAAACCCTTTGATGTGTTCTTCGGTATTGTCGATCTCAAATCCGGATACATATGCCGCCATTATAGTGGTATACAAAGCATATGCAGCATTATAATCCACAATACTTATGCTCAGGCGATCACCCGCTTGGTTTTCGTAGTCCTGGTTTACGTTGGAATAGGATCCCATGCCGGGGGTAGTATTGGTGCCACCCTGCATCTCCCCCACTGGTTCATAACCCTCAAAAGAGCCTGGTAAAAACTCCGCAAGTTTTTCATAATGGATAGCAAGGGTATCTCCGCGTTTTTTTCGTTCCTCCAATCGTTCTTCTGCTTGCTCCAAAGACTCGTGCATATTTTCAGCGGCGTCTTTCAGGTTTTTTACATTGTTAATAGCAGACTTGGCTTCTTTGAATCTTTCACATGAGCACGATGCTAATATCATACAAACGCATACGGTAAG
>JAOTYN010000122.1 GCA_029861825.1 Cyclobacteriaceae bacterium | reverse complement strand
ATGAGCGCCCACCAAATTATTCACAAACTTAATATAAAAGCTGCTGCCCAAGAGGTGTTTAATGGGGTATCTTCCCCGGAAGGTTTGGATCGGTGGTGGACCAAAGGATGTACTGGCCGACCGGAAATAGGTTCCCTGTATGAACTGGATTTTGGAAGTGTGCAGTGGCAGGCCCAAGTCAGCCATGTAGTAGAGCCCGTTGAGTTTGAATTGACCATGACCCGGTGCGATCAAGAGTGGCTGGACAGCCTGGTTAGCTTTGAGATTATCGACCATGGGGATTCCTGTACGCTTAAATTCTCTCATTCAGGATGGCCTCAGGCCAATGATCATTTCATTACTTCCAATTATTGTTGGGCTATGTATCTGCGTATCTTAAAACGCTACCTGGAATTTGGTGAAGAGGTACCCTACGAGAAGCGATTGAAGGTTTGATCCAATTACTTATACCCCAAACATATGGTCCATGATATGATTGATCTTAATAAAAGAAAGTCAACCCCAGGGGAATACAGCACAGTCTGTCCTTATCTGATGGTTCGAGATATCAAGGAGGAAGTAACCTTCCTTCACAAAGTATTTCAGGCGCCTGTAAAAGAAGAAGAGTTCGATGAACAAGGAGCGTTAATGCAAGCTGAAGTGGTGGTAGGAGAGGTGTTGATCATGATGGGACTGGTCGGGCCCGAGTGGCCAGGACACCCGGGAATGAACTATGTATTTGTAGATGATGTAGATCAGGTCTATCGACTGGCCTTGGAACTGGGTGCTAACTCACTTATGGAGCCCGGTGACCGACATTATCATTTGCGAGAAGCCGGTTTTTCGGATAAGAACGACCATCAGTGGTGGATCGCTCAACCCGTTTCTAAGTAGCTGCCGTTCACAAAGTCCGCTATTATGAAGTTAGTATCTCTCAATGAGGTTCCTTTCGCATTGGTAATGGATTGTTTCAAGAAGGCCTTTGCTAACTATTTCGTAAAAATGCCCACTGATCCATTGTATTATCAAAAAAGATTTGAGGTTGCCAATGTACGCTATGACCTCTCTTATGGTGTCCTTATCGAGAACCAGTTGATTGCTTTTGTCATTCATGCAGTGGACCAGCGCAATCTGGATTTTGTAGCTTTCAATACCGGTACCGGGGTGGATCCTCCATTCCAAAGACAAGGAATGATTCAGCATATCTATGAGCATGCCCTTCCCATTTTACGCGCCCATGGAGTAAATAAATTAAGATTAGAAGTAATTCAGGATAATGCTGCTGCTATCAGGTGCTATCAAAAAATTGGGATGTCCGTGATCCGAGACTACCGCTGTTTTAAAGGCACCATTGAAGCGCGTACAAAGCCCTTGAATCACCAGTCCATAATATGGGAGAATATACAGTGGTCGCAAATACCACATCAGGAATTTCAAAGTTGGGATCATCATTGTTATTGTCTGGCCAGAGGCCAATACCAGTTTTACCACACTTTTGACCAAGGGATACCTCAGGGGTTTTTTGCAATAAACCGCGCTCAAGGTTATCTTGCTCAAGCAGAGGTTTTTAGTGAATCTCCAAAATCATGGGATCAAATGTTTGCCAGTATTGGTCAAATCTGTCCTGACATAAAGATCAACAATGTGGATTCCCGGTTGAAAAGCAAACTTTCGGCCATCCAACGGGCCCAATTAAATAACACCGTTGATCAGTATGAAATGGAAATGGTAATTTAATTTAGGTCGTGATAATCAAATAGCATGCAAAGCGTTAAAAATAACCCCTCTAACTTTACCAGACGGCGATTTCTAAAGACCACCGCTTCAGCTTCCGCTGCTCTATCCATTAGCCCAAAACTTATGGTATCATGTAAACCCGCTGACAAGTCCGCAGCTATTGCCATGCAAATTTATACCGTTCGAAGAGAAATTGAGAAGGACCTGCAAAGCACACTGGAGAAAGTGGCTGAAATTGGATATTCTTACGTGGAAACTGCTTTCTGGCCGGACAACATCAGTCTGACACAAGCCGCCCAAGCCCTGCAAAAGGCCAATCTAAAAGTCTGTTCCATGCACTGTGAATTACCCTCTGGTAAGGAGGAATCCCGGTGGCTGGAAATGGCCCAGGCTTTTGATTGTGATACCTTGATCTGGCACGGATGGCCGGAAGACCCCCGCTATAGCACTCAAAAAGGAATCGAGGAATTAGCAGATATTTACAATAGATCCTATGAATATGCTGCTGAGCACGAGCTTAAGTTCGGGCTGCACAACCACTGGTGGGAGTTTCGCAATCGCATTGATGGCCGCTATCCCTATCAGATCCTGTTAGAATATATAGAACCTGAAATATTCTTTGAAATTGACACCTATTGGGTAAAAGTAGCGGGCCTGGACCCTGCTCAGGTATTGAAGGATTTTGGGTCGCGAGCACCATTTTTGCACATAAAGGACGGTCCCGCGAAATATACAGAATCATTGGGAAAAGATGAACCAGAGCCCATGGTAGCCGTGGGTCAGGGTACCCAAGACTTTCCTTCAATTGCCAGTGCCGGTAAAGGAAACACCATCTGGATGATCGTAGAAATGGATGTCACGGCCACCGACGTTTTCATAGCCTTGGAGGAGAGCTATCATTATTTGACATCAAATGGATTGGCCACCCCTTAAACAACTACCATGTCTGTACCTCTTAACTTGTTATTCGCCCTTATTTTTGGAGTTCTCTTTTCCTGTAGTAAAAGTCCGGAGGTTCCACCACAGAACCAGGACCTGGCATGGTATAAGGGTAATTTACACACCCATAGTTATTGGAGCGATGGTGATGAATTCCCCGAAGTGATCATGGCCTGGTATAAAAAGAACGGATACAATTTTGTGTCACTTTCCGACCATAACATACTGGCAAAAGGGGAAGCTTGGGTGGATATCTCTCCCGACAGTATTTACCAGGAAGGATTTAAACGATATTTACAAGCGTATGGAAGCGAGTGGGTAAACTATAAAGAAGATTCCAGTGGGATTAGCGTTCAATTAAAAACCTTAGAAGAGTATCAACCCTTGTTCCAGACATCCGGAGATTTTATCATACTACAGGCTGAAGAAATAACCGATAGTTTTCAAGGTAAGCCCCTGCACTTAAACGCCACCAATCTGAGCACCCTGATCAAACCACAAGGTGGATCCAGTGTGATCCAGGTACTTCAAAGAAATATAAACGCCGTTATTCGACAGCGCGATTCCTTGGATACCCCCATCATGGTCCATATCAATCATCCAAATTTTGGTTTCGCTATTACCCTGGAAGACATGATCGCCTTACGAGGGGAACAGTTTTTTGAGGTATTTAATGGGCATCCGCAGGTATACAACTTGGGTGATTCTACTCATATGGACACCGAGAGTATGTGGGACCAAATCAATATTGCCTATTTGCAAAACAGCCAACCGTTGTTATATGGACTGGCAACGGACGATAGCCACAATTATCACAATTCGGGCAGCACCTGGAGTAATTCAGGGCGGGGTTGGATCCAGGTGCGGGCCGACACCCTAAGTCCAGAAGCCCTGATCTCATCCATGGAAAAGGGGGACTTTTACTCCTCAACCGGAGTGACCCTGAAAGAACTGAGCTATCAACAAAACACCTTACAGGTGAAAGTAGCACAGGAGGACCAAGTTCACTATGAGATCCAGTTCATTGGATGCAGCAAAGAAGACATGCAGACAGAAATTCTAAAGACAGTGACCGGATCAGAGGCCTCTTTCACGGTAGATCCCAACCATCTGTTTGTAAGGGTAAAGATTATTTCCAATAAGAAAATACCACACCCTATTGAGACCTTTTCCACGGAAATGGCCTGGACTCAGCCCGTAGTGCCCCAATGATTAGTCCTCTGGTTTCAGTTGAGTTTGCTGGTGTTTCATTAGGGCTTGGTATATTCTGACGTTCTTCATGGCCCCGGTAATTCCCGTGTGCAACTCCGCAACATGGGGTTCATCCTGGATTTGGTATAGCTTCATGAGCTCTTGGCTGCTGAGATCTTTAAACCCCAATGACCAGGCCATGGATGGGAGGTCCAGAACAAAATAGTAGTACAGTTCCCGCCAGGATGCTTGAGCCTCACGAAACAGGTGATCCAGGAAAGCGGCGTCGAAATAACTGTTATAAGCCACCATAAGCACCGGATTTTGGCCAGCCACCTGAGCGTGAAATAACTTCAAACTGTCGACCGCCTGATCAATGGAGACGGCTCCCAATTGCTCCCATAATTGGGGGTTAAAGTTGTTCACACGATAAGCGCCGGAATCCATGCGCAGCGGGTATTTAGGTTGAATTCTCAAAAAGAGGCTGTCCAGTATTTGGCCTTGCAAGTCTGTATAGACCACGCCAATGTCGATCATCTCGTGATAACCGGGTATCAACCCGGTGGTTTCCACGTCGATATGGGCCATCAACCAGGCCTCGGGTACCTGATGGGGAAGCCCTGGAATATTCTGGTAGGGCAGCTGTTCGACAGGGGAATTTTGTTGACAGGCACTTGCTGTCAACAAAAACAGCCAAAGCCAAAGGGTATATCTGCTACTTTTGGTAATCATTGAATGAAATTAGTACATTTCAAGCAACCAATTGCAAATAATTGTAAGGAGTTGGAAATGTTCGTAGATTAAAGTTATGACACCATCACGAAGAAAATTTCTCTACTCGATCAGTATGCTGGCAGCATCCAGCGCCATGCCTTTAAATGGCTTTCATTTTACCAGTAAGAAGTTAAGAGTAGCGCTGGTAGGAACGGGGATAAGAGGCACCAGTTTTTGGGGCAAAAGATTGGTCGAACAATACAGCGATATTCTTGAATTCGTGGGATTGTGTGACATCAATCCCGGAAGATTGGAATTTGGCAAAGCTTACATAGGCGCAACATGCCCTACGTTCAGCAATTTCACGGAGATGATCGAAACCACTTCCCCCGATTTGGTAATTGTCACCACCAAGGACTCTACGCATCATGAGTTCATTATCAAAGCCTTGGATCATGGCTGTGACGTGCTTACGGAAAAACCCCTTACCACCGATGAAGTAAAGTGTCAGGCCATTGTAGATGCCGAAAAGCGGTCATCCAAAAATCTTGTGGTAGGCTTTAATTATAGATGGAGTCCATATGCTTCCCGGCTTAAGGAACTATTGCAAGAGGAAACCATCGGCCAAATTACTTCTGTAGATTTCCATTGGTACTTGAATACATATCATGGGGCCTCCTATTTTCGAAGATGGCATGGTCTGACGGATTCCGGCGGAACATTATGGGTACATAAGGCCACCCACCATTTCGATATATTGAACTGGTGGATCAATTCGGAACCAGCCCAGGTATTTGCTTATGGAGATCTGGAATACTACGGATCCAACGGTCCTTTCAGAGGCAAAAACTGTCGTACATGTCCTCATCAGTCCCAGTGTGAGTTCTATTGGGATATTACCAAACACCCTCATTTGATGGACCTGTATGTAGCTCATGAACATCACGATGGTTACATTCGCGACAATTGCTTGTTCCGCAAGGAGATTGATATTTTTGATAAAATGTCTGCGCAAGTGAAGTACGCCAATAATGTGGTTTTGAATTATTCTCTTACTACCTATAGCCCATATGAAGGATGGAGAGTATCTTTCAATGGCACAAAGGGAAGGATTGAAGGATGGTTGGACATCCCATACATGAAGAACTTTACGGTTGATCAGGCTGAACTTCATGCCCGGGAAATGGATCAGTCCGGAAAGGAGGATCATGAACAAGAGCCCATTATAATCCATCGTTTGTGGAACGATTTTGAAACGGAAAAAGTAATTATGGAAAAGGCAGGTCACGGTGGAGGTGACAAGAGACTTCATGATAAAATTTTCAAGGATCCCCATAGTGTGGATCCGCTAGGTAGAGCGGCGGGTTTAAGGGATGGTGCCATGTCCATTTTGATTGGAATAGCCGCTCGTAAAAGCATTGAAATGGGTAAACCAATTGACATTGCGTCCCTCACCGACCTGAAACCGTTGGTTACCCGACCCTAATTGTACTTGCTATGGAACCAGTTAAGACAAATGATATGATTACCTATCTTCCGGCACAACCTGAGCACATGGAAGGGATCGCCCGCTTACACGCATTGAGCTGGCAGACGCATTATCGCGGCATTTTCTATGATGATTATTTGGATCATCAGGTAATAGAAGATCGGATGGAGGTGTGGAAAAGACGTTTCGAAAACCCTTCCAGGGATCAATATGTAGTTTTGGCGCTAGACGATCTGTTGCTGTGTGGTTTTGGGTGCGTATTTTTGAACCACTCTTCGCAATACGGCGCCCTACTGGATAATCTCCATGTCCATCCGGAATGGCAGGGAAAAGGGATAGGAAAAGCCCTTATGAAAAACTGTTGTGATTGGGTGGCCCGGCAAGACCCTCAGTCCAAATTGTATCTATGGGTGCTGGAGGAAAATCGCACGGCCCGGGTATTTTACAAAGCCTTAGGGGGTTCGGAAGTAGAAAAGATCGAAGAACACAACCCCGGTGGAGGCACTTCTGAAATCCTTAGGATCATCTGGGAAAAAGCGGCCCTTTTGGCCAATTAATTGAAGCCTGATAGAATTTTGGAGCAAGCTAATACTGTATATTTTTCTCGCTTTGGGATCAACCATCATTAATGCCCAGGATCAGATTTACTGGGGTAAATGGAATATGCACCAGGTGATTCAGCAGGGTAAGGATGTATCCGCGGAACCCAATCCCAATACTGATCGTTGGATCGAATTCCGCGCCGATGGCACTTTCCATTCAGACGACAGACCCTATGGACCCAACAGCGGGCGCTATACTTTGGAAGCCCTTGGTATTTTATTTTTAGATAGTGATGCCGGAGAGCACGACGATAGCCGCTGGATGTACGTCATAGAAGAAGATATCACCTGGCAGGGGGGATCAGATTGGGCTGAGGCCTTTGTGATTATCCACCACTGCACACCGTAATGGCTAATTCTCTGCCTACCAAATCGATCAAGGGGCGAATTACACAATGGCTGCGCAGATATTTCCTTTATATGGAACTACCTGGTACAGCCTTGCTTCGATCTCTTTAGCTTCTCGTGATCCTGGTTTTTTGAATTTTTATGACTTAAGGATTGGGTAGTTTCCAGCCATTATGATATTTAGCCCGCATCAATTTATTAGCATTCTCATTCTTGATAAAACTACTCTTCGCCGGATCCCAATAGACTTTTGATCCGGTTTTATAGGCAATGTTCCCCATCTGGGCGTTAATAGCTGCTACGCTACCGGATTCGATAGGAGTATTCAGCTTTGAAGGATCGTTAGACTTCACGGCCTCGATGAAATTCTGGGTATGCAAGTCCAGATAATTCAATTCCCTGGGTTTTTCAAAGGCTTCTACAGATTCCATCTTAGCGGCGCCCTTGGTGTGGTAGTTTACCGCTTCATGCTCTACCAGCACCTCATAACCTTGTCTGTTCACTACCAAGGTTCCATTGTTGCCGATAAAGGCAATGCCTTCCCTTCGACCGTAGGGACCATGGTCGATGCCAGTGGCGTGCTCCCAAAGCATGGAGAAGTTCTCATACTGGAACACCGCCTGCAAGGTATCGGGGGTCTCCGAAGCATCATCGGGATAAGCCAGTTTACCCCCGGTGGCCATCACCGACACTGGGGCCAGGGCCTGCATGGCATACAAGGCTATGTCGATCTCATGTACCCCCCAATCGGTCATGAGCCCCCCGGCATAATCCCAGAACCAGCGAAAATTAAAATGGAAGCGGTTTCGATTGAACGGTCGTTGACGAGCGGGACCCAACCAAAAATCGTAATCCACACCAGCCGGTGCCGGCTCATCAGGAATTTTGTTGACGGGCTTCATCCATCCTTGATAGGCCCAGACCTTTACCAGCCTAATGTTTCCAAGTTTCCCGGATCGCACCAGGTCAATGGCTTTTTGGTAATGGGGACCGCTACGTTGCCATTGCCCTACCTGCACCACTTTTTGGTATTTTTTAGCAGCCTCTACCATCAAATTACACTCCTCAATGGTATTGGATATAGGTTTCTCCACGAATACATGCTTGCCGGAAGCGAGCGCCTCCACCATGGGCATACAATGCCAGTGATCTGGGGTCCCGATGACCACCGCATCGATCTCTGGATTAGCTAGCAACTCCCGGTAATCTCCATGGACAGCAGGTTGGTTCTTCCTTAGTTTACCATAGTCACCTTGTCTTCTATTGATCACTCCCTGATCAACATCGCAAATCGCAATGAGATCCACATCGTCCATCTTCAGCATGGAATTAACGTTACTCCAACCCATGCCGTTACATCCGATTACTCCAAGTTGAATTTTATCGTTGGGCGAAACTTTAGTACTTACCGGATAGATATGTGGTCCTGCTAAAACGGCTGCTGAGCTCGCTAATGAGGCCTTTTTGATAAACCTTCTGCGTTTCATTATGATTATTTTAAGGTAAAATAAGGGATAATTAGTAGAATTCCATAAGTCTTTGTTTCAACGAACTTCTGGCGCTGGTATTTACAGGACCCAAAGAATGCAAAAGTTTAGTATTTTAGTTGACCATTGTAAAACAGCTAAATGGAAGGTTCAAAAAAAATCTTAGTTACCGGTGGCACTGGTAATCAGGGGGGAGCCGTATTAAGAGCCCTCTTACAAAAAAATGGGGCAGAGGTTTACGCAATTTGCAGATCTCCTCAAAGTGAAGCCGCCCAGGCCTTGTCGGAGTTAGGCGCCACCGTATTGGAGGGAGATTTGAATGACCCTGAAAGTTATCAAGCGCATCTACAAGGCATGGATGGTGTTTTTAGCGTACAAGCTTTCAATAAGAATACCAACAAAGAGATTGTCCAGGGTTGTGCTTTAATTGATGCTGCCAAAAACGCCGGTGTACCGCATTTCGTTTATGCTTCGGTGGCAGGTGCCGATCAAAATACCGGCATTCCCCACTTTGAAAGCAAGTGGGAGATCGAACAGCATTTGAAGAAAAGCGGCCTTAACCACACTATATTACGGCCTACCTCATTTTATGAAAATCTTTTAAGCCCACAAGTAAAAAATAATATCCACAAAGGTAAGCTGATAATGCCGCTGAATAAGGAAACAGCACAACAGCACATAAGTATGCATGATATAGGAATGATCGGTGCAGCAGTGCTTAACGATCCCCAGCATTTTGCCAACCAAACATTAACGCTGGCCTCCGACCAAATGAGCATGCAGGAATTAAATGATCTGTTTGCGGAGGTTTTGAATCAGAAAATGAAGTATCAAAAGTTACCAGGACTTATCACCCGTCTGGCTATGGGAAAGGACTTGCACAAAATGTTTAAATGGATGGATCACAACGAGTTCACCTTTGCCGACGTTGAAAAATTAAGAGATACCTTTGGGGAAATGACCAATATGAAAACCTGGATCCAGCAAAACTTCCAATAACACCAGGCCTTAAGAGGGTGTTTTTTTAACTTATTTAGTTAGGATTCCTTACTTTATTAAATGCTTTAGCATATATTTGTGCCTCATCAATAAAAGTACAATCATGAAAAATTTAGCGTACCTAATGGTATTAGCTACCGCGCTTCCTCTGGAAGCCCAGCAGCTGCATGACCATCCAGAGTTTTCAAGCAGTAAGGATCTTCAAATTTCCCAGGCATCGGTCACTTATGACGCCACCCTGAATCAACTGGTTTTTAAAATCCAAGTAAAGGGAGAAGCCGGGAATGTGGTTCCTGAAGCCTGGGGTCAGGT
The DNA here is from genome assembly GCA_029861825.1 of Cyclobacteriaceae bacterium. Taxonomy (GTDB): domain Bacteria; phylum Bacteroidota; class Bacteroidia; order Cytophagales; family Cyclobacteriaceae; genus JAJCYK01. The sequence goes on along the minus strand of JAOTYN010000122.1, from coordinate 145 downwards.
CGACGGTGCCCCGGTATTGGGCTATGTATTCCTCACCACGCTTAACAGTGCCGATGTAGGCTTTGGAGAAACCTCCGGCATGGTGGCCTTGGCCCTTACCTCACATCCGGATTTTGACGATACCCCCCTTTGGGACGAAAATGGC
>JAOTYN010000105.1 GCA_029861825.1 Cyclobacteriaceae bacterium | reverse complement strand
TACCGGTATCTACTTAGGTAATGCTGCTATTGACATCCCTTTGCATGATACCTATTTCGTAGTGGCGCATTTTCATCTGGTCATGGCCAGTGCATCATTCTTTGGGATGCTGGCCGGGGTATACCACTGGTTCCCTAAAATGTTTGGCCGCATGATGGATGCCAAATTGGGGTACCTCCATTTTTGGTTGACCTTTGTGGGCGTGTATTTGGTGTTCTTTCCTATGCATTATATAGGTATCGCCGGATTCCCCAGAAGGTATTACTCATGGACTACTTTCGATTTGTTCAGTTCATTTGCTGATCTGAACACCTTTGTAACCATAGCCGCTTTAATAGTAATGGCGGCTCAGTTCATATTCCTATTTAATTTCTTCTACAGCATGTTCAGAGGCAGAGTAGCTCCACCTAATCCCTGGAGATCCAATACTTTGGAGTGGACCACTCCCATACATCCGGAGCATGGCAACTGGCCCGGCGCTATACCTACGGTTTATCGCTGGCCATACGACTATAGTAAACCTGGTGCCGAAGAGGACTTTATTCCCCAGTATGTGCCGTTCTCACAGACCATGGAGTCTAATTTACCTCATGAGAACGATTTGATTGCCTTGGAGAAAGAAGAGGAGGGAATTGTAATTGATGAAAGCGAATCCCAATAGTGGATCATTTTATAACCGATTGGCGATTATAACCTTAAGTGCAGTGTATTTGTTGATATTGGCAGGAGGCATAGTTAGAAGTACCGGATCGGGCATGGGATGTCCGGACTGGCCCAAGTGCTTTGGTACCTGGGTGCCGCCCACCAGTGCTGATCAGTTGCCGGCCAATTATCAGGTTACCTACGCAGAACAACGAGTACGAAAGAATCATCGGCTTGCCGGTTATCTTGAGAAGCTAGGCTTTGCAGGTACCGCTAAGGCCCTGCGCGCGGAAACCATCGCGGCTCCCGAAGCAGCCTTTAACGTAAATAAAACCTGGACTGAATACATTAACCGACTCATTGGAGTGTTAGTGGGACTACTGATCATGGGGACCATGGCGGCTTCCTTAAAATTTAGAGGTACCAACAAGACTTTAGTTTGGGGGTCGTTAGCGGCCTTCCTATTGGTAGTGGTGCAGGGCTGGCTAGGTTCCGTAGTGGTATCGACCAATCTATTACCTTGGATGATAACGGTACACATGGTATTAGCCGTAGTTATTCTTTGTTTATTGATCTATCTGGTGCATGAAAGTACCTCAAATACATGGGGGGACTCCCTGAGTTTAGCACAGATCAAGCCGCTGCGGGCTATTCTGGTCATCTCCCTGACTGCGATGGTAATCCAAATTGCCATGGGCACTCAGGTAAGAGAAGCCATAGATCTTATTGCCGTGCAATTCGGTTTTGCCTTCAGGGATCAATGGATTGAAAATTTGGGCACTGACTTCTATATACACCGTTCTTTTTCCCTGCTGATTTTGGGGATTAATGTATACCTGTATCTCCTATTACGAAGAACCAAACAAGAACATTTGATCTGGTGGGCACAGGTACTTTTAGCGTTGTTACTAGTGGAAATAGTAGTAGGCGCACTGATGGTGTATTTTGCCATACCGGCCTGGGCCCAACCCATTCATTTGTTGACCAGTACTTTGATAATAGGACTTCAATTTTGGCTGTTCCTGGAAATTAAACGACCTCAAACAGTATGATAAGTCCCAGTTTACATAGCGCCAATTTCTGGAGCGCACTGCTTACTCGGGCCAAGGCCTATACCGAGTTGCTGAAATTCAGGTTGTCGTTTCTGGTAGCTTTCAGTAGTGCTTTCGGCTATTTGCTGGCCACCCAGTTATCTTTTAACTGGCTGTCATTTAGTATGTTGTGTCTGGGAGGATTCCTTATCTCCGGAGCTTCCGTGACCATCAATCAAATATTGGAGCATGATCTGGATGCCTTGATGAAGCGTACTCGGGGCAGACCTTTACCCAGCGGTCGCATTTCGGTGAAAGAAGCCGGTTGGGTAGCTATCATCAGTGGTTTGATAGGATTTCTTTTGTTGATGCAATTCACCAATCCGCTTACGGTGGTGCTGGCTCTGGCCTCTTTATTGCTTTATAGCTTTGTCTATACTCCCCTGAAAAGAGTAGGGCCAGTGGCTGTGTTCGTAGGAGCCATACCTGGTGCGCTACCGCCTTTATTGGGGTGGGTTGCCGCTACCGGCGTGGTAAGCTATGAGGCTTTGGTGCTATTCGGTATTCAGTTTATTTGGCAGTTTCCCCACTTTTGGGCAATTGCCTGGGTATCTCATGATGATTATCAAAAGGCCGGATTTAAGCTGCTTCCTTCAGGAGGCCAGAAGGACTTTAACACTGCTATCCAGATTATGATTTATACCCTGTTTCTTTTACCCATGGGTCTACTACCAGCCAAGTTGGGAATAACAGGAATCAATTCCGCACTGATCGTATCAGTTTGTGGAGTCTTATTCCTGGCACAGACATTCAAATTAATGAGAAACTGTCTGGATAAAGGAGAGAAGGCAAACCGGTCTGCATTGCAGATCATGTTTGGGTCCTTCATTTATCTACCGGTAGTTCAGATAGCATTTATACTAGATAAGATATAGCGCGATGGGAACGAATATAAGATTAGTTGAGAATCCAGCCAGGCCGCTATCTATGCATCCGCATAAGTTTGCTTTATGGCTTTTCATTGTCACTATTGTGATGATCTTTGCCTCTTTGACCAGTGCTTTCATCGTAAAGCAGGGAGAAGGCAGTTGGTTGGAGTACGACCTTCCGACCATGTTTTGGTATACCTCAGGAGCCATCATTTTAAGTAGCATAATTTTACAGTGGGGTTATTTTGCCGCTAAGAAAGATCAATTCACGCAAGTGAAGCTCTCATTGGTGGTGACCCTGATATTGGGCATGGCCTTTTTGGTGGGACAGTACCTGTCTTGGGGTCAACTGGTGAATATGGAAGTGTACTTTGTGGGTAACCCGGCAGGGTCATTTATCTATGTGCTTACGGGTTTACACGCGTTCCACCTGATCAGCGGTATTGTTTTTTTGATTGTTGTATTATTTTCGGCATTTAATTATAAGGTACATTCAAAGAATCTGGTACGTTTTGAAATGTGCACTACATATTGGCACTTTCTAGGTGCTTTGTGGTTGTACCTGTTTTTATTTTTAGTGTTTTACCATTAAAAAATTCTTATGGCAACTGAATCTGTAGCAATTCCTCCTAAGAAAAGCATATGGGGTGGAGGTACTTCTCCCCTAAAAGCCAGTTACGGAAAGCTCATGATGTGGTTTTTCCTGCTGTCGGATGCCTTTACCTTTTCGGCTTTATTGATCACCTACGGTTTAATCCGCTACAGCTATCCCGCCTACGAGGGGACCCCTGCGGATTTTGTTTTCGCTCCTGACCAGTGGTGGCCCATTCCGGAAAAGGTATTTGAGGCTCTTCCGTTTCTACATGGATTATCTGCTCCCCTGGTGTTTGTGGGGATCATGACCTTTATCCTGATCATGAGTAGTGTTACTATGGTACTAGCGGTGGAAGCCGGACACCGCATGGACCGTCCCGCGGTAGAGAAGTGGATGTTCTGGACTATATTAGGTGGTATTGCATTCTTGAGTTGCCAGGCCTGGGAATGGTCACACTTTATCCATGGTACCCACGAAGGTTCTATGGTAGCGGAAGGGACTACATTTTTCGGGGCCAATCTGATGCAAAATCAATACGGTCCACCCCCCTTTGCGGACTTGTTTTTCTTTATAACCGGATTTCACGGTACGCACGTGGCCAGTGGAGTGGTGCTGAATATGATCATCTTCTATTGTGTGGTGACTGGTGTTTACGACCGACGTGGACACTATGAGATGGTGGAGAAAGTGGGCTTGTACTGGCACTTTGTGGACCTGGTATGGGTATTCGTGTTCACGTTTTTCTATCTGATTTAAAAAATTTAAACGAATCTATATGGCTACCGAAGATTATTTAGCTCACGAAGAGACTCCACAAATCAAAGTTATACCACCGGATAAGGCCAGGATCTGGAAGATCTGGAAAACCATGATTATTCTGGCGGTAGTAACCCTGATTGAGTTTGCGTTCGCTTTTTCCATGGATGCCGGGGTGCTTCGTACCTCAATATTTGTGGGGTTGACTATTGTTAAAGCCTTCTACATTGTCAGTGAATTCATGCACCTTAAATACGAAGTTAAAGTGCTGATCTGGTCAATCCTTATCCCCACGGTATTTATAGTCTGGCTATTATTAGCGCTTCTTATTGAAGGAGAGGGTATTTTCAATTTAAGATTTTAAGTAATGTCGGGCCGGGTGACAAAGGTAGCGCTGTTAATAGCTACTCTGGCACTTCCGGTGGGTCTTTACCTATTTCTGCGGAATTTCGGCGAGAATCAATACCAAGTTCCTATTATATATGAGGAGGGAATCACAGATCCCCTTGACGGATGTCCGGCGACGCACGACGCGCAGTTGCCGGATTTTTCATTTACAGACGCGGAACAAGCCAAAGGTAATTTTTCGGAACATACCGGGCGAATCTATGTTTTTTCGTTTATGCAAAATGGCTGTGACCCCCAAGGTAAAGTCTTGAATGAAGTGGCACGGGTGGCCAACGATTTTCGGGACGATTTACGAGTTGGGGTGATATCCATGCAAATTGATGCATCGTATGCCGTGGAAAGCTGGCTCGGACTTAAGAGCACCTACGGCTTAAGGGCCGACAATTGGAATCTATGGCAAGTCCCAGATGCCCCATCTATTGTTCGTTGCGGATTTAATCTGGAAATAGAAAACTGTGAAGCCGCTCAACAGTTAGTGTTATTGGATGGCCTGCTGAGAATCAGGGGTGTCTATCAGGCGGGTGATTTAGAAGAAGTGGATCGATTGATCACTGAATTGGAGATTCTATTGCTGAATGAGGAAGATGGCTGAGCACACTGAGCACACTGAGCACACTGAGCACACTGGGCAAAAGATGGACCGGAAATATCAGTTTTTGATTGTACTGCTTTCGGTGGCAGTACCCCTATTAGTAGGATACCTCATTTACCGGCCACAAATGCTGAATGCCCAAGGTAAATGGGTATTGATGCTGCCCCATATCAATGCGGCCATTAATGGTACCACCAGTCTCTTGTTGTTAGCAGGTTTGTACTTTATCCGTCACAAAAATGTGGTGTACCATCGCAAGGTAATGATCTCAGCCTTTGTTCTGGGTGCGCTGTTTCTCATTTCTTATGTGGTCTATCACAGTACCACCCCATCCACAAGCTATGGGGGTGAAGGCTGGGTCAGAAGCCTGTACTATTTCTTCCTGCTATCCCATATATTGTTAGCAGCTGTGGTGGTGCCGCTGGTATTAATGGCGCTTTACTATGCCTTAAAAGATAAGATCTCCCAACATAAGCGTATCGTAAAATTTGCTTATCCCATCTGGCTTTACGTATCCCTCACTGGGGTGATCGTCTACTTAATGATCAGCCCCTATTATGCCTTTTAAGGTATTTTGGTAACTGAGAATGCCGCCTTAAACTATTCTTTACCAAGGGAGTTTTGTAAATTAGAGTATGAACAACAAACGTACATTGATGACCATCAAGCGCGTTATTTGCAGCACCCTGGTATTACTGGCAATCAGTGTAGCCCAAAGCTGGGCCCAATGTGCCATGTGCCGGGCAGCTGTGGAGAATAATGTAAGCGAGGGCAGTGCGGGGTTATCTGCGGGGCTAAATACCGGCATCCTGTATCTATTTGTAGCTCCTTATCTTCTGGTGGTGATTATCGGGTACCTTTGGTATAAAAAAAGTAAGGTTCATGCCCGTAAAATCCACATTCCAGGCAATCTTGGAGGCTAGATGCCCCCGTTGCCGCCAAGGGAAAATGTTTGTGTTCCCCCTTCTCAAGTTCTCCAGATTTAGCCAGATGAATGCACATTGCCCCCATTGCCACTTTCGTTTTGAAGTGGAACCCGGCTTCTTCATCGGAGCCATGTACGTGAGTTATGCTATGTCGTTGGCGATATTTATGGTGGTGGGATTTTTAGTCTACCTGGTATTTGACAACCCTGATTTCTATTATTATATCATAGCCATTCCTATAATGGTATTAATTTTGTTGCCGTTTATGTACCGTTACTCCAGAGTGCTATTTCTTTACGGTTTTGGAGGAGTGAAATATGAAGATGAGCAAACGAATTCACGATTAAGACTGTAGTTTGGCCCAATTAAGATCCATAAAACACTATTTCCTGATTGTCGGTCTGCTGGCGCTGTTCTTAGGCTGGGCCTTGCTGAAAATCTTCACCGACGAAAGTAAAAAGCAGCAGCAATACTATGATCATATTGTTGAGCATGTACATGAACAGGTGGAGGAGATGGATCGTCAGCTGGAGCTGGTAATTCAAAGTATCCAGGGAAAAGAAGGGTTTTCACAGTTTTTACTGGACGATATTGAGTATCCCTATTTCTTGTTTCTAGACGATTCCCTGTATTTCTGGTCGGATTTTCACTACGTTCCGCAATACTTTAGCTTAGTTCCCGATGGCAGGCATCATTTCATAACGGACCGGGGAGTAGAGTCCATAGCGAAAGGTAAAATCCTTGAGGACGGACGTACCATCTTTATGATCTTACCCGTCCACAAATCCCGCAACATCCAGAATAACTATATCCAGGCTGAATTTAACGCCGACATATTTCCGCCAGGGCACACAGCTGTTCAAATAAATGTTACAGGGCGGAGCTATCCTGTCAACTCACCACAGGGAGATTATTTGTTTTCTTTGGACTTGGGAGACCAAGCTCATGTACATAATATCCCGGTATACTACGGCTCATTTGCAATGAATATCATCGCCGTAATCAGCTTATTCTGTTACATATTTTATTTGACCATACGACTGGTTAAGCAAAACCAGTTTGTGCGGGCATTCTTAGTGTTATTAGGTGGATTGTTACTGGTAAGAGGAGGAATGCTCTATTTCGATTTCCCGGGTACTACTTTACACATCAACGTTTTTGATCCCCAGTTGTACGCCTCCAGTGACCTCAACCATAGCTTAGGAGACCTCTTTCTCAATGAGTTGGTACTTCTTACTATTGTAGCTTACGTATTTAAGTACTACCGCCATATGAGGCCAAAATCCGATCATGAAGGAAACAAGGGAAACCTTAATCGCATTGTTTTGGTGACATGGCTATTGTTAAGCCTGCTCTTCCTTTATTTTCAGTATCACATAATAGCCTTGTTCTATCAATCCCAATGGTCCCTGGATATTTCGTCCATATTGGATTTTTCATTTACTAAGTTCCTTAGCCTGGTAGTTATTGTGGTCAATGCCATTGTCTATTTTATGGTGACTCACTTGGCCTTTACCGAGGTTCGGCGGTTGCTGGGTAGGGACCTCAAGGCACTTTCTATTCATTACTTAATAGCGGTGCTGGCCTTTTTGATAATCGCGGTTTGGTGGGGATGGAATTGGCCCGTTGTGATCCTGCTCAACAGCTTATATCTGGGATTGCTGTACCTATTAAACATTTCACAGCACCTGGGACAATTCAGCTATACTTCCTTCCTCTATTTATTTGTGGGGTGTTTACAATGTGCTATTATCGTTTCGTATGCAGTTAACCACTATGAAAAGATCGAAGATGCCAGTGGTAAATTGCAATTGGCCGATCAGTTGTTGAATGAAAGAGATGTGGTATCTGAGTTTCTGTTGGCGGAGGCCATGGGGAAGATACGGAACGACCCTTACATAGTAAATCAGATGCTGTTTAGTCCCTTTTCCTCCAGCGAGGCAGTATTGCAAAAGATCAATCGTATTTACATCAACCAGCACTTGGATCGATACGACATTGCCATTAACCTATTCGACTCACGGGGCGATCCGGATCCCCAAAACGATTCCTTTTTCAGGTTTCAGGATTTTGAATCCCAATATGCCCAGGATACTTATGAGACCGACACTCAGAATTTGTATTTTATCAATGAGATCACCGCCGATCTGCTGAACAGATATTTAGGTTTTGTGGAAATCAAACAAGGCGAGGTTTTGGTGGGATACGTGATCATAGACCTAAAGCTTAAAAGGGTTATACCCAATACCGTGTACCCTGAGTTATTGGTGTATAATGTTCAGCGCGAAAGTAGCTACAGTGGCTACAGCTATGCCATATATTTAGGCGATACCCTGATCAACAATTCGGGAAATTTCAATTATGCAAAAGAATTTAATGCGGCGTACTGGACCAATCCCTCATTATACACCAAAGGAGTGGATGCCGCGGGATACAGTCATCTGGGAGTGAAAGGGCCGGCAGGACGTACCGCGGTGATCAGCTCGGCCATTTATCCGGTACGCAACGTGTTGGCTAATTTTTCATTGCTGTTTATCACCTTTATTTTCTCTCTAATCCTGTTCATCTTGGGTTATGTATTCCTTTGGCGCAAGCGCCCGGTAAAACTTAACTATGCCACCCGCATCCAGCTTTACCTGAATCTAGCTTTCTTCCTGCCGCTGCTGATCGTGAGTGTGACCATCCTGAGTCTCATAAGTTCTTCCTCTAAAAAGGAAGTGATAAAGCAATACTTTGAGAAGGCAGATGGTATCAGGAACAACATTGTCAATCCACTGGACAACTATTTACAGGGTAGATTAGGGGACGAGCTTATGGCCCAGGACATCACCCGGATTGCACAATATTCCGAGTCGGACATTAACTTGTTTAATATCGGCGGAAGGTTGATCAGTACCAGTCAGCCGAAGATTTACGATTACAATATTCTATCGGAGTTCATTAACCCCCAGGCCTTGGGTGAGATCGTCGAAGAACAGAACAATAGTGTTTTGTTAAACGAATCGGTGGGTACTTTGGGATATAAGTCGGCCTACGTTGGTATTCGTTCTTTTGGTACTGGTGATTTATTGGGTATACTAAGTATACCATTTTTTGAGTCGAAATATGAGTTGGACAAAGAAATAGTGGTGATCCTGACCAACATACTGAATGTCTTCACTTTCATTTTTATTGTAATCCTTATTGCATCTTATTTTGCCTCCAGGGTATTAACCGTGCCTTTAAATCTCATTACTCAGAAGATCAAGAAAACCACACTGACCGGTTATAATGAGCCCCTGGAATGGAATTCCGATGATGAGATTGGCTTAATGGTAGGAGAGTACAACCGCATGCTGCAAAACCTTGAAGCCAGTAAAACAGCCTTGGCTCGCAGCGAAAAAGAGTCGGCCTGGCGGGAAATGGCCAAACAGGTTGCACATGAGATCAAAAATCCGCTGACACCCATGAAGCTGACCTTACAGCATCTGAAGAGAACATTATCGGCCGGAAATGACCAGGATAAGAAACTTGCAGAAAAGCCTATCAATACCTTATTGCATCAAATAGAAACCCTGAGTGAAATCGCCACTTCGTTCTCCAGTTTTGCTCAAATGCCGGTACCGGAGAACCAACGGATGGAGATCTCTTCTATACTGAAAAAATCTGTGCAGTTACATAACAGCAGCAATGAATATGAGATCCAATCCCATATTGAGGGAGGTAATCACTTTGTTATGGGCGACCCCCAGCTAATGGGCAGGATATTTTCTAATTTGATCATTAACGGCATCGAATCGGTCCCTAAAGATAGAACCCCTGAAATCGGTATTCGTTTGGCCTCCGGAGACAACAAAGCCTTAATTGAGATCAAAGATAATGGCGAGGGAATCCCCGATAGTATAAGAGATAAGATATTTATTCCTAACTTCAGTACTAAAGATACCGGTTCCGGTATTGGGCTATCAATTGCGAAACGGGGCATTGAGCACGCAGGGGGTAAGATATGGTTCGATTCCACCTGCGGTGTTGGAACCACAATTTTTATTGAATTGCCATTGGTTGATTAATGTATTTCAGGTTTGCTGTAGTTGCGTTGGCAGTATTCCTGTGCCCTATATTTTCGACGGCTCAAACGTCGGATAGTAGATGTAAATGGGTGCGGGAATTCAATCGCCCTGTCCCTTTGGATTCACTGTCTGTGAATGCCCAGTCGATTAGCTTTCCGGGGCTGGACTCCGTAAAATATGACTATGATTACAGCCGGGGTACTATTACAGTTTACCCGTCAAATGCTCTTGATTCACTGGAAATCTGCTATCAGGTCTTTCCTTTTGCTTTTCACCAGAGCTATCAAAACCGGTCATTGGCGCAATATGACTCTAACGCGCTGTTTAAAACCACCCCCCACCCCAAAGCGCTGATTTGGGACCATCGCGAGGAATTATTTCATAGCGATCAATTATATAAAAGCGGCAGCATCAGCAGAGGGGTGACTTTTGGTAATAACCAGGACGTTTTCGTGAACTCAAACCTCAATTTACAGTTAGAGGGAAAGCTCACGGACGACATCAATATATTAGCCACTATTACTGATCAAAATATTCCCTTTCAACCCGAAGGTAATACCCAGCAAATCCAGGATTTCGACAAGGTATTTATTCAGTTGTTCAACGAGCATGTATCCTTAAGCGTTGGGGATGTGGTATTGCGTCATCGGGGTGCGCCCAAATCTGAATCCTATTTTTTGCAATACTATAAAAATGTTCAAGGGGGCTTGGTGGAGACCAATTACCATATGCTCAAGGGCCAGGCCAAAACATCAGTGGGTATCTCGG
>JAOTYN010000520.1 GCA_029861825.1 Cyclobacteriaceae bacterium | reverse complement strand
AGACTTAAAGACAAAATGACCTTGTATTAAAGATCATCCTTTTAGGATATCAGAATTTCAAAAAATTTAAATTTTACAACTCATTTTTGGCAATTCTGCAACTAGTGAGTTTTAACCACTTTCCGACTGACCAAAATCATTTGGGTACCTAAAAAGTTTTGGTCTATTTGAAGTTCTTTTGGTAAGCAGTCGGTGATCATCCGGTATGCTTTTGGGTCATCACAATTTTCTTGAAAATGAAAAAAACAAACTTAAAATCTTTAATGGAAGACCTTATCAAGCTGGGTCTTTCCAATATCAAAGGAGTGTTGTGGAATTTAACTACGGCGGAGCTCGTTACCGAAGCCGTAAAAAATGGCGAGGGGGTGTTGGCAGATAATGGAGCCTTAATGTGCGATACCGGCGAATTTACAGGACGTTCCCCTAATGACCGCTTTATTGTTAAAGACGATTATACTAAAGATAAGGTCTGGTGGGGTGATATTAACGTGGCGTTTGACGAGCAGAAGTTTGATCAGCTGTACAAAAAAATGGTAGCAAGTCTTGGACTTAAAAGGTTATACATAAGAGATGCCTTTGCCGGAGCTGACCCTGATTACAGATTGAAGGTCCGTGTCATAGACACTCAGGCTTGGCACAATCTGTTTTGTTACAACATGTTCATTCGTCCCAGTCAGCAAGACCTGAAAGATTTCCATCCCGACTTCACCATTTTGGCTATTCCAGAATTTAAGGCCGATCCTGAAATCGACGGTACACGACAGAGCAATTTCGCCATTATTAATTTGACCCGCCGTATAATTTTGGTGGGCGGGACCGGCTATACCGGCGAAACTAAAAAAGGCATTTTCAGTGTTTTGAATTTCTTATTGCCGGAAAAAGCTCACGTGTTGTCCATGCACTGTAGTGCCAATATGGGCAAAGACGGCGATACCGCTATATTCTTTGGACTCTCCGGAACCGGCAAGACCACTCTTTCAGCCGACCCCGGTCGCAATTTGATCGGGGATGATGAACACGGCTGGACCGATTCCGGGATCTTTAATTTTGAAGGAGGCTGTTATGCCAAGACTATAGACCTGTCTCCGGAAAAAGAACCGGAGATCTACCAGGCCATTAAGTTTGGAGCTATTCTGGAAAACACCCGATTCTTTCCAGGCACTACAACCGTTGATTATAGCAATGGGGAGGTCACGGAAAACACCCGGGTATCCTATCCGCTTTATCATATTGACAATGCGGTTCCGGACTCCAGGGGTGGTATTCCTAAAAACATATTTTTCCTTACTGCCGATGCTTACGGGGTGTTGCCTCCGATTTCAAAATTGACCACCGGGCAGGCCATGTATCATTTTATTTCCGGTTATACCGCTAAAGTAGCGGGTACGGAAACCGGAATCACCGAGCCGCAAACAGTATTTTCAGCTTGTTTTGGAGCCCCATTCATGCCTTTGCATCCCACTAAATATGCAGAGCTCCTAGGAGAGAAAATGGAGAAACACCAGGTAAATATTTGGCTGGTCAATACGGGTTGGTCGGGAGGCCCCTATGGAGTAGGCGCCCGCATAAAGTTACCCTTTACCAGGGCTATGATCTCCGCAGCGCTGGAAGGCAGGCTAGAAGATGTGGAGTATAAGCAACTGCCGGTCTTCGGATTGCATATACCGGAGGAGGTGCCGGGAGTACCGCGGGAGATTCTCAATCCCAAAGATACTTGGGAAGACAAACAGCAGTACGACGCCAAGGCCTCCGAACTGGCCCAGGCCTTCATTGAGAACTTTAAACAGTTTGAAGAATTCGCCAATGAGGAGATCATGCAAGGCGCTCCTATGATTTCCGCACCCGTATAAATGTGAACTGCAAATTTTTGAACATTAATGAGATAAAGCGTTTATTGTAGTAATGTTCAACAGATTGTTGAATGGCCGATTCCAGATTTTACGCTTTACGGATATTTATCCGAAAAAAATGGCCCCTGGGTAATAAGATCAGTCTTTTCCTGGGGGTCATCGCTTTAGCTTTGCTGTTAGCGTTTTTGGGTAAACGGGATGGACTTTCCGATCCGACTACTAACGCCTTATTTCTACTGGTGTTTGCCGGGGGGCTTTGGATTACCGAAGCCATTCCTCCTTTTGCGGTAAGCATCCTGATCATCGGCTTTTCCATATACTTCCTGGAAGATGTCCATTTCCAGGTAATATCTGAAGATTGGCAAAAATACCTCAATACCTGGTCCAGCCCGGTGATCTGGATCCTATTAGGCGGCTTTTTCCTGGCTATGGGCGCACAAATCACCCAATTCGATCGCAAATTCTCCAGACTGATACTAAAGAAATTCGGCTCCAAACCCTCCAACTTATTGTTGGGCAGTATGTTGACTACTGGAATACTCAGTATGTTCATGTCCAATACCGCCACCACTGCCATGATGATCGCCATCATCCTGCCTATAATTAATAGACTGGATGAAGATGATCCTTATGTAAAAGCGCTCTTTCTGGGAGTGGCAGCGGCCGCTACACTGGGAGGTATGGGGACCATAATTGGCAGCCCACCTAATGCCATAGCTTTGGGTATCATACAGAATGCGGGAATTGATTTTAGCTTTTCACGTTGGATGGCTGTTGGCGTCCCCCTGGCATTGATTTTCATCCTGTTTGCCTGGTTGCTTATCAAGAAAGCTTATCCCGCTAAAAGAGCAAGTATTCACCTGGTAGAAGATACTTCACCAGGTTTGTACCCCAATCGTAATACCAAACGCAATAGACTACTGGTGGTGGTTACTTTTTTCATCACCATTGGCCTTTGGATCACCTCATCTATACACCAAATCCCGGTGG
>JAOTYN010000104.1 GCA_029861825.1 Cyclobacteriaceae bacterium | reverse complement strand
ATTTTAACGGGAACCGCAAACGTCCTCTTACCACGGGTAATCAACGTGATTATTCACCAAGATGGTCTCCCGATGGGTCCAGAGTGGCCTACATATCCAATCAGGATGAATCCAGACAGATCTACATGAAATGGTTGGATACAGGGGCTGAGGCTAAACTCACGAATTTAACAGAGCCCCCTTCGGGTCTGGTTTGGTCACAGGATGGTAACTGGATGGCCTTTACCATGTTTGTAGCGGCTAAAAAAGAACATCTGGCTACTTTGGAGGGTAAACCGGAGGATGCCAAATGGAATGATCCACCGAAATTTATCGACGATATGAACTACCGCTCCGATGGTAATGGGTATATCAAGGCAGGAGCCAATCAGATATTTATAATATCAGCTGATGGTGGTACTCCCCGTCAAATTACTTTTTCTGACCATAGTGTGGGAAGCCCACAATGGTCCAAAGACGGACGCAGCTTATACTTCCATGCCAATCTTAACCAGGACCGTGATTTCAACCAAAGAAACCTGGAAATCTATAAAGTAGATCTAGAGAAAGGAAACATTCAAGCCTTGACCGATCGACAAGGTGTGGACAGTAATCCACGGGTATCTCCAAATGGAGGCAGCATTGCCTTTACCGGCTACGATGACCGTTACCAAGGTTATCAGATCACCCGGCTTTATACCATGTCGACCGATGGCAGCAATGTCATGGAAATATCCGGTTCATTTGACCGGGATGTTGAGCATGTACAGTGGGCGGCCGACGGAAAAGGCTGGTACTTCTCCTATGAGGACCATGGCAACCAGAAACTGGCTTATATGACGTCAAGTGGAAAGGTTAGCGATCTGGCAGAAGATGTGGGTGGTCTCTCCACAGGAAGGCCTTATACTGGAGGCACTTATAGCATCAGTAAAGACGGGCGTTTTGCTTACACCCTGGGGGATCCCAGTCATCCAGCCGATTTGGCTTCGGGATCCCGAAAATCCGGAACCAAACGACTTACCCGATTGAATGACGACCTATTCGCCTTCAGGAAATTGGGCAGGGTAGAGGAAATGTGGTATAAATCATCTTACGATCAGCGCGATGTGCAGGGTTGGATTTGCTATCCTCCGGACTTTAGCGCTACCAAAAAGTATCCCATGGTTTTAGAGATCCATGGAGGACCCTTTGCCGCCTACGGCCCCTGGTTTTCGTTTGAGGTACAGCTAATGGCAGCTGCTGGATATGTGGTACTTTACACTAATCCCCGGGGAAGCACCAGTTATGGGGAGGACTTTGGCAATCAGATCCACCATAATTATCCCGGCAATGATTACCACGATTTAATGTCGGGCGTGGATGCATTGATCGCCAAAGGGTTTATCGACGAAGATCAGTTGTATGTGACCGGTGGTTCCGGTGGCGGTGTATTAACCGCCTGGATAGTAGGAAACACCGATCGATTCCGGGCTGCTGTTGTAGCCAAGCCTGTGATAAACTGGTATAGCTTCGTCTTATATTCCGACGGGGCATCCTATCATAAATATTGGTTTCCGGGAGTTCCCTGGGAGCACACAGAGCATTACATGAAACGCTCCCCTATCAGCCTGGTGGGCAATGTCACCACCCCCACTTTATTGCTGACCGGGGAGAGCGATTATCGCACTCCCATAGCTGAGTCTGAGCAATACTACCGAGCTTTAAAACTGCAAAAGGTAGAGACGGGAATGGTACGCATACCCGGGGCTTCACACGGAATAGCCGCCCGGCCCAGTAATTTAATGGCCAAAGTAGCCAACATCTTGGCTTGGTTCGAGCGCTACCGTGAAGATGGATCTTTAGGGATGCAACAGTCGACAATAGAGGATAATTAACTTACTCCGGCAAACCATTCCGCGAATTTATCTCCCAGTACAGGGACGGTCTTAGTCTTTCCGCTTATGGCATTGATCAGGCCCATTATCCATAGAACAAAAAGCATGATACCTCCTAGGATTGCTATGATCCAACCTAGAATAGGTATTACTCCCACGAAGGAGATAACCAGCAGACTTACAAAAACTCCCAGTGCTTGCCTGATATGAAAGCTGCCGAAAGGCTCCTTTTTGTCCTGGTTCATGATAATTGCGGCGATAAGTCCGATTACCGTGAGATAAGCGATAATGGCAATGGTTTTATTTTCAGGGACTGAAGTCTCTTCCGATTGGGGATTGTCAATTACTGGGTTTTCTTCCATGGTGCTATTAGGGTTAGGTTAATAACACAAGATATGGATTTCCGGGACATTAGAAATAAATTGTTGGCTTAATCACAAAAAAGAACAACCAGGACTTCCAAAATTGCTTAAATTCATATTGGAATTTATAGATATGGCCGACTATTACATTACACCCAATTATATTTCCATCCCCAAGATATTTCGCAAGGACGCCACAGGAGGGTATTTTGAGACATGCATATCATGTGAATGCAATTTGTTGGAAGAGGAGGTGGATTACTTAATTGAAAAAGCCTTAAAACCTTACGATGGGCTTAATAGCTATTCTACGGTATTTGAATATGCTATCTGTTGGCCTTGTTCTGAAAAAATGCGCATGACCTTGTCACAAGAGTCAAAGACCAATATTGCCAAATACTTCGATCAGCACCTGGATTTGGAGGAACGTCGCAAGCAATTTGAAGAAACACCATTGGATGTTGAACGATGGTTGGGTACCTGCGCCATCAGCCAAGCCCCGGTATCGGAATTAAAGGAGTTCCAGATCTACGGACATTTTCAAGGTAAGGATATGATCTTCCACCACTACCCCTTTACCCTAAGCGGTCAGGTGATGGACGAGCTGATCCATTTGATCTCCAACAAGACCCTGGACGACCTCCAAAATTTTACGGACCAACTTACCAGCGGACCTCCGGAATTTGCCGATCTACTGAAATCGGGCCCACGGGTTTTTATTTGACGGTAGACCACCTTCGCTACCCCCATTGCTCCAGAGCTCGAAAGGTCAATAAAGGCTTCGGTGGTTAGCAACGATAGGCGGCCCTCATCCACAGCAAGATAATCCCTATATCAGATTTTGAGGGGTGCCCCCCACCCACCCATTTTTAAATTACGAACTGAAGGTTTCTGTAGTTGAGATTGGCTAAAATTTCTTCTTGGTAAGACTATACGTGGTTGCGCGTGGTTGCGCGCCATTGCCATTCGTATGTCGTTTGGCAATCGGTAGTCTCTAGTTGAACTTATTCTAATTATCGTTGGCGATTTTATGGAATTTGCCTGTTGTCAGCATCCCCTAATAAAAGCCTATGAAGAACTTTGTACTACTCTCGACACTACGTGTTAACCTTTTATATGCTCAAAATTTTCCGGATAAAAGTCTGGATACAAAAATTGAAGAGGTAATGGTGTTTCTACAGGGGGCGCAAATTTTCGCAACGGAAAGGTAACATTGAAACCCATGGGCAGATCGTTGTTGAACGCCAAATCTTTGAAAGACACTTCGGATATATCCCTGGGAAGAGATCGCAGCTAAGTAATAGCCAGAGCGCCGGCAGACGTCTTCACACGACGCAACTTTATAGGAGGCCACAAAATCGAGACCCGGGCATTTAAGATAACAGTGCGCAATCAAAAGAGTCAACCGGTTAGTATACAGGTTTTTGACCAAATCCCGACCCGCTATTAGCGAGATCTCAGTAACTCTGGAGGAGCTGCCTTCGGGAAAGTTTGATAAGAAAACAAGACAGTTACCTGGGAGTTGGATCTGGAACCTAAAGATCAAAAGGATTTAAGGCTGGTTTATCAAGTGAAGTATCCTAAACGTGAAAATGTACTATTGGAGTAAATAAATAGAATGTCAGGTCTTTACGGTTTTCAGGTGCACCTTGCGAATGGCTCTTGGCCGAGGTACTTTCATAAGCCAATACTTTTGCTTAGTTTGCTTCGCGATCAACTCAATACGTATTATGTTTAAAAATTTTACCAACTCTGATCTAACCAAAGGACCTACGGATTTCGGCATTTTGCTTTTACGCTTATTCAGCGGAATTTTCATTATGACCCACGGGGTGCCCAAACTTATGAAGATAGTCAAAGGGGACATGGGTTTTGGGGATCCCATAGGTATAGGCTCCGAGCTTTCGTTGGTGTTGGTGGCCTTTGCGGAAGGCATCTGCGGTTTTTTAGTGATTTTGGGCTTAGGGACCCGCTATGCGGCGTTGGTTTTGATCATTGCCATGGCAGTAGCAGGTTTTATCCATCACGCCGCGGATCCTTTTGGAACCAAAGAAAAAGCATTCTTATTTCTGTTGATATTTGTGGTATTGCTGGTAACCGGAGGTGGGAAATACTCGTTAGACCAGAAGGTATTTAATAAACGGTAATTTGACGGTTGACGGCCTTTCACAGAGATCCCCGGACTTGTTCCGGCGTCTACTGCAATAGGCGCTTAAAACGGCTGATCATGCCGCAAGAACTATGAGGTTCAACGATAAGGCATAAGATGTGCTTTCTTGAAACCCCTGGAGCCAAACGGTTTATTTCCGGGATGGGTGTTCATCTAGTACGGCCGAATATCTACCCTAAGTGGAGAACGGAATGAGAAGAAATTGGCATTAGCGCCGGCAGGATCCGAGTCGTTTACCAGGGGAGCCCCCCACCCACCCATTATTAAGTTACATTCTTGGAGTATCACTAGTTGAGACTAGGGTAGCACTTCTACAGCTTCACGGGTTATTGGGTTGTTCAAGACTATAAGATACTGGTTATGATGGACCTTCTCAAACAGCTAATCTTCATTCCTTTATTAACGGATCAATTCATTAAACTCCAAGGCGCGCTCGATCCAGAAATCAAGATCCTCTTCAGCATCAAAACCATCTGGATCAATAAATAGGAAACCCCGCATTACTTTTCCGGTGAAGTCCATCTCCCGACTACCTTGCTTAGCCAACAGTTCCAGATATGGTAATTTACCTACTCGTACCATTAGCCGGTCTTGCCGGGTTTTTTTATCTATGTCGACCCCCACGCACATCTTATCGTTGACCATAAATACCATGCCGCCCATCATTTTTCGTTCTTCTACCTGTCCTCCTTTATCCAGACGTTTTCGTACTCGCTCCACTAGGTATTCACTGTAGGCCATCAGATTTATTCAGAATCCATCAACTGGACCAAAGCCTGGGCAAACTGTTTCCCAAGATCAAGATAACCCTCACTATCGTAATGCCAAGGGTCGGAGTACTTATAATACCGCGTAGTGCGTACGATGGCGGCTTTGTCATCTTTACGAACAAATTTTTCCTGGGCATATTGCACCAGTTCACCATAGTCCCAGACTTTTCCGTCTCGTTCATCATTCCAAGAATCCGAAATCTTACCGATCACCACCGGCAGGTCGTCGGTATGATAAGCTGCCCGGATCAAATCCATTAAACGCTTTAAGTTATGATAGTATCGGGAAGCGACCTCCTCGTTTACAGTGGCATCGCTTTCACCCTGCATCCATATTATACCAATAGGTATCAGCCGGTCCTTTTCCCCATCGCCGTCGATATCTTCCTGGCTAAAAGCATTTCGGGTGGCCGCCAAAAAATGGTCGTACTGATTGATACCAGTCGTCCCTTGAAAATCAGGTTCCCAACAACCGAACTGCTCGGCAGCCAGACTGTCGATGGAGGTCCCACCCCTGGAGTATTTAACCAGTGCAAACCGCGCCTGGGGCATAAGGCTCTTTAACTCATGGATTAGGCTCAGCTCTATGCCAAAGCGGTCTGAGTAATGATTTTGTTGCCCGTCAGACTTGAAGCCTACTCCATGCCCTGGCCGCAGCAATGTCCAAAGCCCTTTTCCGTCAGCGCTCCCTTCATTATCGGGAGCGGGATTTCCATGGAAGATGTATACATCATTAAATCCATCCTTGAAGCTGGCGGGCAAGTCCTTAGTATAACCATATCCATCCATATTGGATTGGCCTCCTAGATATATTACATAGTAGTCTGTGGCGTTCAGGCTCCCACAAATCGTGAGGGCCCACAGTAGAAGCAGTGCTCTCATAGTTTATTTTTTGGTAAAATAAATTAACTAGATCCTAGAACAAACCAAACAAATAAATAGTAAACATGCCCCAGGCGGTACCCGTGACCATGCTGAGTATGGCCAATAAAATGGCGTGGGGCATCCATTCTTCATTGTAAGCGGCGGTCACTGCCGGTGCGGTTGAGATGCCTCCCAGATTGGCCATGCTGGCAATAGGCACCCAGGCCATGTGTACTTTCAGCAATCGTGCCACCACGATCATTACCAAATAATGTAGCAACAGCCATACTATCACAATCAACACAAAAAACCAGGGTAAGGTCATATTGCTGAAACTTAGCTTTAGTCCCAATATGGCCATGATGGTAACGATTAGAAATCCTCCAGCTTTTAATACTAAGCTGTGATTCCAATTTTTGATAAAATTGCCCAAAGCCAATCCTACAAATGACAATATCACTACTTTCCATAAAAAGGAGGGAATAAACCATTTGCTGAGTCCGGCAATTAGTATTATTAATCCCAAGGTAACAGTTATCGCTTGCCAGGTTCTTTGTGAGGGTTGCGCTTGGTCCGGGACAAAATCGGGCATGGGGTCATTGATACCAAACCATCGATTCAATACGTCGCTGCGCTGGATCAATTGAAACATCAGAATGGTCCATATGTTGACCAAGATGTTGTCCAGCACTAAAACGGATAAAAACATACCTTCAGGAGTTTCTGCCAGTTCTTTAAGAACCAGTTGACTAGTACTCCCGCCAATCCATCCGCCGACAATAGGAACCAAGCCTTTCCAGTACACTTGTTCAATAAATATGCCGTGAGCCTGAGGACTAAATAAGCCGCTCAACCAAACTAGTATCACCGGTAAAGTGGCAATAGCCAAGGATCCCGAAACGAAAAGTAGAATGGGGCGGCTGCCAATCATTTTTAGTTGACGAAAGGACAGCGCGCTCATGACGCATAAAATAGCCAGGGGAATGATCCACTCCTTGCTCCATTGGTGCAAAGTCACTTGTGACAGGTCCAGGTTAAAGCCGTGAGTAATTATGGCAGGAACCACATAGGCAAAAAGGATCGCTGGAAACCAGTTGATGAGTTTCTTAATCCAAGGAGTCTTTTGAGTGCTTAGCCAGTGAACAAAGGCCAGGGTGATGACAACAATTAGAATGGATATGGCCTGCATGGGCCAAAAGGTAGTGATAGCGGGGGGAATATCCAACACTCAACTCCAACCCCCAACACTCAGTCCTCAACATCCACAGTAAGCCGTTTTACCACTAAATTTTAAGGAGTACCAATGTACTTGTGTGCAAGTCGACGGTCTCTTACATTAAAGCTTTGTTGGGCGACACACAGATAGCGACGGTTCCAGGCAGGCGATTTCCTTTGGCGTCTATTGGCTATCGCGCCTTGGAAGGTACTCCGCCAAACATGTAATGTACTCCAAACTGCAGACCCAGCAATACATTTGCACGACGGCCGAAAACATCCTCAGCTACATTTCCTCCTTGTCTTAGCAAATCGATAAGTTCTTCATTACGCATATCAGTAAGCGAGTAGTTGGCCCGGATCATGGTCGATAGGTAAATATTTGGTGTAATGTCCACATCTACCCCCAGGCTTCCAGCAATCTGCACTTCGGAATTTTTAAACTGTTCCAACTCATTCTCCGCAGCGCTACTTAAAAGCTCCGTAGTGGTCAATTCGGGTACATTATAAGTTCCGTCGCCATTCTCTACAGCACCTTCAGGGATCTCAACTCCTGGTGGAATTTCTTGCACGGAGGCATCATATTCCAGAGTCTCGGTTCCTTCTCGAAGCAAGGAGAGTTGTGGTCCCAGTGAAAAATTCATCCGTGCCCTGTTCGTTTTGCCGCTCATGAACTTGAACAGCAAGGGGATGTGAACATACTGCAGATCTATGCGACGCTCACCAACCACTTCTTTAGCTACGTCAATAACCTCGTAAATCTGACCTTGATTGGAAAGTATGGTTTCCAGTTGGATGCCAAATGAAGGAGACAGATCTACCCCAGCGGCTAGTCCAATGGGAGCCCAATCATAACTGAAAGTGGAATTGTAACGGGGGTCTTCAGAGAGACCTTTGTCCAGCACAAACGTGGTATTGACCGCGGTAGTTGCACCTACATGAAGTCGTATTTGAGCTTGTGATGCTGCCGTGGACAAAATACCAATTGTAAAGGCTAAGAAAAGATTTTTCATGATCATACTGTATTTACCATCACAAATTACCGTATTCCACCTCTGGAAAACCCTATTAAATACGCCTGCGGGTGACTGATGTAAGGTTTTTTGATCTTTGAAATCTTCCGGTTTATAGGACTATTCTAGGATAACTTTGACTGCACGGTTTGGCCTCGTCAAAAATTAAACTACATTAGTTGTTTACCAGGTATTGAAAACAATAAATAAAGCCTCATATCATTAGATAAGAGCAATAATTTTCAGATGGCCTCTCAAAATCAACCTTTATACGGTGATCAAGATCTGTTGGATCTCTTTTGGAAAGATGATCGGCGAGGTTTGGAGATACTGTTCAAATCCCATTATCAGGGCCTTTATCAGTTTGTTTTCATCATAACCCGAAACAAGCCGCTTGCCGAGGACATTGTTCAAGAAGTCTTTATCAATTTGTGGGGAGTGCGCCATAATCTTCAAAGGAATACCAGGTTTAAGCCTTATTTGTACCGAGCCTGTAAAAATCTGGCTCTTAACAAGCTCAAATCAGCCCATAGAATCCAGTTCAACTCCGATGAAATCCCGGAGATCCCCGATAATCAAGCCTCGATTACCGAAATACTAGCCAACCAGCAACTAGAACAGTACCTTCATGAAGTTGTTAAAGCCTTACCTCCCAAGCGTCAGTTAATATTTCAATTAAGCCGTTTTCAGCAGATGTCATACCGGGAAATAGCGGATCATCTGGACATATCGGTTAAAACCGTAGAGAATCAGATGAGCGCCGCTCTGCGCACCATTCGTAAACAACTTGAAAAATTTTTATAACTGATAATTAGGTAGTTATAAATTATTTATGGGACCCAATAGGGGTGAAGCAGGTTGATTTGGTTATAACAAGACCAAATGCACTATGTTAAACCCTGGTGACCATATCTGGAAGCTGATTACCGGCAAATTGGCGGGACAATTACGACCTGATCAGGAAGTAGAGTTAAAGGTGTGGCTCGAAACCAAGCCTGAGCATGCGAACTTTTTTCAGGAGGTTGTTCAGCTTTGGGAGCATTCACCTAATCCAAAGATCGATGAGAGTGCTACTTTTTCTGCTTGGGAAAAACTAAACAGTAAGCTGGAAAACCGCTCCAGCATCAACCCTATACCCACCACAACAGACACTAGCGGGAGTCGAAATGTAAAGTGGCTGATTGCCGCAAGCTTTCTGGCAGTGGCTATGGTAATGGGTGCCTATCTATTTTCCTATTTGTCACCCAACCAGGTTTCTAAAACTCCCACCTATCCCGGTGATTCCACTTCTACCAGCAGCGCCCTAACTTATAGAGCTGCTATGGACTTTATAATATCGCAAGACTCTTTGGATTTCATGCGATTGCCTGATGGAACCAAGGTATGGTTGAACAAAGGCACCGAGCTTTCTTACACCAAAAATTACAACCGCATTATTCGGGAAGTGCATTTGAAAGGGGAGGCCTATTTTGAGGTACAAAAAGATAGTTTAAGACCATTTATCATTAAAGCGGGTGACAGTCATACCCGAGTACTGGGGACGTCATTTAATTTGAGAGCTTACCAAAAGCAGTCGCCAAGACTCACCGTGGTTTCGGGGAAAGTGACTTTTACTAATGAGGACAGTGAGCAAATTTTAGTTCTGTCGCCCGGTGAGACAGGTATCCTGGACAGCGAAGAGGGTAAGCTGATTAAGAAACTGAATGGTGATCCACATTTTTTAGATTGGAAACACACCTTGGTTTACAGACAGGAAATCTCCCATCCCGAAGATTTTTTGAGTGAAAAATTTCACAAAAAGAAAAATGCCATCAACCAGACGGAAATAGACGGGATCATTTACAACCACGCCAGTTTGGCTACTTATAAGAATATTAGACTAAGGGTACAATACTATCACAAGAAGAAGGAAAAAATGAAATCCCATGTGTTCACGGTGTACAAACCCGTGGGACCCGGCGAAGCAATTGACTACCAGTATCGGCTGGCGGATTGGTTTTCGCAGACCGATCAGCTGCAAATCAAGGTAGTCGATGCTACCGTTGCTAAGAACTAAATTATGAACTTAAAATAAAAACTATGTTTAACACTCAGGAAAGAATAACTGATTCACAGCCCATGACCAACAATACCATAGGCAGTGGCACGGTGCTGGAGGGAAACTTAACCACCACCGGAAATTTGCGGGTAGATGGTAAAATAATAGGAGATGTCAAGACGGAAGCCAAGATGGTTCAGGGTGATAGCTCTATGATCCAAGGAAACATCAGCGCTCACAGTGCAGATATCGGAGGAAAAATAAAAGGCAAAGTAGTGGTACAAGATGTCTTGGTGCTGGAGCCAAACTCCGTTATAAAAGGAGATATTGTAACCAAGCGGTTGATCGTAGAATCCGGAGCCAAATTCAATGGCCAATGCAAGATCGGGGGTACTATTAAGGACTTCAAGATCGAGC
>JAOTYN010000519.1 GCA_029861825.1 Cyclobacteriaceae bacterium | reverse complement strand
ACTTGCACGTAACTGATCGATTTGGAGATATTCCTTATTCTCAGGCACTGCAGGCGCCGGACATTCTAGCTCCTGTGTTTGATGAGCAGTCGGCCGTTTATAGTGGAGTATTCAATACTTTGAGTGATGCTGTAAGTATGATGGATGCAGGTGCTGGCCCAACCGGGGATATTATGCTTGGTGGAGATATGGCCATGTGGGCGAAGTTTGCCAACACCATGAGATTGGTAGCTGCATTGAGACTTTCCAATGTAGACCCTACCAAAGGTAGCGCTGAGTTCAACGCAGCCATGGCTGCTGGTGTAATCGCGACTGATAATTCAGAGAACATCACCTATCAGCATTTGGCGGATGCCAATAATCAAAACCCTTGGTATGGCAGGTTCCTTACTAGGAAGGATTATACATTGGCTAATACTCTGGTTGACTATATGCATTCTACAGCCAACGGCGGTATGATGAATGTTGCCATGGATCCCAGACTGCCGGTTTTCGGCGATGGCACTGAATCGTCTGGCGGCACCGAAATTGTAGGGATGGTATATGGAATTAGTGAAGCTGATGCAGGAGCTATATCCAATGAAGACGTTTCTTTCTTGGGTGCCAAACTTCAGGAGCAAGATGCGCCAACTTATATCTACACTGCGGCTCAGGTATTGTTCTCAATGGCTGAAGCTGTAGAGTTGGGTTGGATATCTGGCGATACAGAGCAATTCTATAATGATGCCATTCAAGCTTCATTAGATCAATATGGAGTAGGTGCTGGCTATGCCGATTATATGCTTAATACCGAAGTGGCATTTGATAGCAACAGAGCATTGGAGCAAATTGGTAATCAAAAATGGGTTGCACTATTCCTTAATGGTTATGAGGGTTGGGCCGAGTGGAGAAGGACTGGTTATCCAGCTCTGGAGCCAGCAGTTGCAGCTCAGAACCCAAGCGGTGAGATCCCGGTGAGACAGGCATACCCTACCTGGGAACCTGATCTAAACGGGGACAATTACGCTGCTGTAGTGGCGCGACAAGGAGAAGATGGCCTTGATACCAAAGTTTGGTGGGATCAGTAGCCAAGATCAATAAAATCGAAAAAGCCGCTTACACTGTAAGCGGCTTTTTTTTTGTCATATAGGTCTTGAGGTATTTTATAGGTAAAGTCTTAAGTTTAAAATGAATCAAAGCGATAGACCTTTACCTTATTACCGGTAATCACAGCATGTACACGTTCTTTTCTGGGTAGCCGTGAATCTTCATTGATCATTGGGTAGAGAACATTATTATCAACTTTGTATGTTCCATAAGGGTACTGTTGATAATCACGGCTGCTTCCAGTTTCATCTGTCAGTACAATTGGACGGTCGAACATATCTTTCCAGGTAGCCCAAGTAGTTTCTACCAGGGCGAAACCTTCAGTATGCTTGTCCTTAAGGGCACCGTTCACGCATTGGTTTTTAATTTGTGACCAGTAACTTTGAGTAAGGCGGTCGTAGGGAATAAGATTACTGTTATATAACAACCCGGATACACCGAAGGTAGTGATCTGACCTTCTAAGGTCCGGGTCCAAGCAAAACCAGTACCAGTGAGTGGGCAATAGTTTAGAGCAAAAGCTGTGGATCCGATAGCATCATTTACGATCTCATGCCAGTCGAGGATTTTATGAGGATACGCTCTAATCTGGTCCCCGATCTTAACACCAATAATTAGATCTTCGTCGTCCAGATAGAAACCATTCTCATCTCCAGCTCTAAAGGTCAAAAAATCGGGATCGATCAGAGCCAATATGGCATCTTTTCCGGCTCCTTGAAAGATATAATCTATAGGTATGGCCCATTCCTCGGTTCCATCGGGAAAGGTGCTTACAATGCTTCCATCGGGATCATTATACAACTCGATCTGTTCGAAAAATGCAGGCAAGGCGAACCAATAACTCATTGTTGCCTGTGTTGAGATGAGCTGCGCCCCAGAACGTGGTCCATCTACTCCTTCTCCAAAAATGTTCCATTTGGTGCCTTCAGTGTCTTGCATTACAATAGGAAAACTTCCGGACAATGCTTCGAACATTAAAGAATCACCATCTAAAACCGACTCAAATGAGACGATGAAATTACTGGCTTTACTTCCGGCTATAACCAGAGCCCTTCCTTGAAACTCATCCTGAATAACTTTAATAGTCCCCGAGTTGTTGACAATAGGTGGGGTAGGGTTCTGGACTTTATCTTCGCAAGCAAGTAACGAACAAATTATTAGAAAAAATTTTGCATAGATGAAACGCATACTCACGATTACCAACGTTCTGCCCCCTAATTTACGTTAATTTTGGCAATCTGAGAGGAAAGTCAAAGACATTCTAAGCTAAGTGACCGTAACATTGAGGAGAACCTATAATCCCCATCTTCATCAGGTTTTGGATAGAATCATCCTCTATTTTTACCGGAAATGAGATTGTTGTGGTTTAAGCAACCTTTAACTTGTTGAATTTCGATTTCTCGATCTTAGAACGGGCATACTCCAAGTCGACCACTAATTCTTTGGTTTCTTTGTCCGATGGGATCTCAAACATGGCATCGGTGATTATGGCTTCACAAATAGAACGGAGTCCTCTGGCCCCGAGTTTGAATTCAACAGCTTTTTCAACAATATAGTCAATGGCCGCAGGTTTGAACTCCAACTGGACGCCTTCCATTTCAAACAACTTCTTGTATTGCTTTGACAAAGCATTTTTTGGCTCAGTCAATATGCGCTTGAGTGTTTTTGCGCTCAATGGGTTTAAAAAAGTAAGTACCGGAACACGTCCGATCAACTCTGGGATGAGTCCATAACTTTTTAGATCTTGTGCGGTATTGAAC
>JAOTYN010000518.1 GCA_029861825.1 Cyclobacteriaceae bacterium | reverse complement strand
ATTTAGGTTCATCCCAGGGTTTAATACCGAAGTTATTAGGACTGAAGGTAATAGTGGTTCCTGCGAATTGTGCTTGCAGGTCTTGGTTGCGGGAGCCAAGTTTTTCAGTTTGGGAATTCGCCAAAAAAACCAGCTTTTGAATGGTAAGCTGAGGCTTATCAACCAGGATCAAGGCGGTCACACCCCTTCCCTTAGCCAATAAAATTACGCTATCGGTGTTGATTACTTCAAAAAAGGGTAAATCCAAGCTCTTTTTAGGGGAATCCAGAACTTGCTCAAATTGTTCCAAAGCCTTAGATTCCGAGACTTCCTGTACACCCTGGTCTGACAGCAGGAAACCTTTGAAGGTATCACTAAAATCTTCCATTTCCCCAGCCGCTGAATCGATCATTTGAGCAAGTGTCAATTTATGGGCTATAGCCAGATCCTGAAGGGTTTTGTCCTCTGATATTTCCTGTTCTGGCAGTGGTTGTTTATCAGCGGTTGGTTGTTCAGCTTTACTACAAGCTGATAAGATCAATGCTATTCCCAGTAGCGAATTAATGATACTGATTTTCATTTTTTAGACTTTGGCCCATGATAATGCGAAGGTACTTGACCTAATATGCGGCAACAATGACGATGATCAACTGAGGTTCTGACATGTGGCTTATGTAGGGCATATTTTTAATGATAAAATTGGGCTTGTGCTTTAATGCACGATCAGACACCTACTATTTGGTTCTGCCGGTTATCGGATTTAGTGTCCAAAGCACCAACTTGCTATGGAAAAACCCAGGCTCAATCTCTTCATAAAGCATTTGCTGTGGTTACTGCCGGTATTTATTGGCTGGAGATGCTGGGGACAGACAACCCTGGAGCACCGGGTATTTCTTTTGGGCAACACTGCTGACTTGACTGTAGATTCACCTCTGTATGCACAATTAGGTACCTTGATAGAGGGCAACACCTCAGGGGCAACGGTATTACTAAACGGCGATTTCTCCACTGGCCATGCTGACGAATATGAAGATTCAATAAGAATCCGTCACCTGCTTGCCAGCTTATCTTCTTACAACAATGTGAGAACGATACTGATCCCGGGTGACCGTGATTGGGCTCACTCCCAAAAAAATGGTTGGGAACAGGTACGCAACCTGGAAAAAATGGTTCATAGTATGAATTTCCCAAACGTTATTTGGGCCATCAAAAAGGGCTGTCCGGGTCCCGAGGAAATATGGCTGGATGAAAACACTTTACTGATCAACATGCAAACCCAGTGGTGGAATCATCCGCATCAAAAACCGCAACCGGCAGGTGCTGATTGTAAGATCGCCACCGAAGATGTATTTGTAGAGGAGTTGGAGGATCTTATAGAGGAAAATGCACAAAAAAATATACTGTTAGCCGGGCATTACCCCCTGATCTCTTACGGGCCCTACGGCGGTAAATGGCCCTTAAAAAATTACCTTCTACCAATTCCCATCTTCAGCGGTTTAATACCGTCCTTTCACGCCAATGTAGGAGCTGCCAAAGATATTGCCAACGATAATTTCGATGATTTTAGGGATCTTTTGGAACAAATATCCTTGGAACAGAATGGCCTTATTTATGTTTCCGGGCATGAGCATAATTTACAGATTTTATCCATAAAAGATCATTACTTGATCAATAGCGGTTCACCAACAAAACCCAGTTATAGTGGTAAGGGGGATCTAGCCCTTTATGCCAAATCTCAGCCCGGGCTTATTGAACTAAGATATTTTGACCATGGGAAAGTACAGGCAGTCGTCCATAAAGTGGACCATTCAGGCATGGAGAAGCTGAAGGAGTTGATCTTATATCGGTCCTTTTGTGAAACAGATCTGGCGCCAATCCCCTATAATAGCCGTTATGCCCCATGTAACCAGTTAAATGACACTACAGATAGCATATCTAAAAAGGCCATAATTACCGTGGCAGCAGGACAGGAATACAAGGCTGGCAAGTTTAAGCAAAGATGGCTAGGGAAGCATTATCGTGGTAGTTGGACCACTCCAGTAAAGGTTCCTTACTTGGATCTGGAAAGCACCTTTGGGGGATTATTGCCCTATCAAAAAGGTGGCGGCAGGCAGACCACATCATTGAAATTCAAGGCCCAAAACGGTGAGGAGTATGTTTTTCGTTCTGTCAATAAAGATCCCACCAAAGCCTTGGATTACGAGTTTCGCAAAACGGTGGTGGGCACAGTAGTACGGGATCAAACATCGGCTCAACAACCATTCGGAGCAATGGCTGTAGATGTTTTATTGGATAAGCTGAATATATTACATGCCCATCCCAAGTTATATGTACTCCCGGATGACCCCGGACTGGGACAATTTCGAGGCTCATTTGCCGGACTGATGGGGATGCTTGAAGAGCGACCCACCAACCCCAATAAAGTGGAAAAGCCTTTTGCCCAGGCACAAACAATTTTGAAAAGTAACAAAATGTTCAGGGAGCTTTATGATGACCATGATAATAAAGTGAACATTCAGGAATTTGCACGGGCTCGGGTATTCGATATGTGGGTGGGGGACTGGGGGAAGCACGAGGACAACTGGAAGTGGGCAGGTTATGCGGACCACGGTGGAATGACTTATCGACCCATACCTCGGGACAGGGATCATGTCTTTTCCCTGTGGGACGGCCTATTGCCATGGTTGGCAGATCGGGAATGGGCCAAAGAAAGCGCCGCCAATTTTGGGTACGAATTTAAAGGGCTCCGCAGTCTAATGTGGCAGGCCCGACACCTGGACCGTTTATTGGGTAATCAATTAACCAGGGAGGATTGGATGCAAGCTGCCAGGGAGATCCAGCAAAATATAAATAGAGGATATTGAAAG
>JAOTYN010000517.1 GCA_029861825.1 Cyclobacteriaceae bacterium | reverse complement strand
CCCGCCGCCCGGGCTGTTCGGCGATGGCGGCGTCGATGTATTCCACAAAGCCAAGATCCCCGCCGGAGAGCACCGGCTGAGCCTGAAAATGAACGATAGCGTGCGCATCGAAGGATTTAATCATGAACTCGAACAGTCGGTTAGCATCGATCCTGCGCAGATACTGCTGGTGGGCTTCGAAACCGATCAGGGATTCGTTCTTAGTGGTGGTCGGAAGTAACTTCACCGCTCCCGCCTCTCTCCTGAAACTATATTCTCCAGGTCATCGGGGCATCATTGGCGCTAATGCTAGTTTAATGCGATAAATCAATGCGTTAAGATGGACAGTTCCACTCTAACGAAAATAAACTTGTTCGGATGCGTTTTTCATATATTTTTCAGAAACTTACCACGCCAATGAATGCTAGAAAAACTAATAAGGCGCGCCCTCTAATATATAGTTAGAAGGCCGAAGGCCTTCTAAATGAGCTGTTATGCATTCTAAAAGCCGTCCAAGGTCTACAAATTTTCTGGCGTTCGCAGCCGATGCTTTCTCAGACGCGCCACTGGAGGTAGAGACCAAAGTGACGCCTATGTGGTACGCGTCAATATTTAGATCGAAATACATCGTCTTTGATATCTATTTTGATATCCGTGATGCGTTTGTGAGTTGCTCTATAAAAGAGCTCAGAGATGTGACAACAAACAATGAGATAAAACTTGCTCCTTATTGCCCATTAGAAGAATTTTTAATTAAGAATAGACGCTATCGGGGATCGTTAAGTGAGTTCAGACCTAAGAATGTAAAATTAACTTATTGGAAGATGGATCTATTAACCTATTCAAATGCTATACAACATTTCTTTAAAAATGAGATCCATAAAAATGCATAACAAGCGCATGCAGTCGGTCTAAACCACTCGCTCCGCTCGCGGTTTGGCCGCTGATGCGAGGCGTTATGAGGCAAGTATCTATAAAATCCGGGCAAGGTGGCAGGTGATTAGCTCCTATTTCATATTGTAACTGCCCAAAATCTACCGTAAGCAATTGTTGTTTTGAAATAGTGCGAATTATAGGAGACGAAAATGGCACGTTATTCGATTCTAGCAATTTTCCTCTGCAGCATACTTCTTATTGCGGGTTGTTCCGGGCAAATGGTTAGGCTTTCTGAAACTGAACACATTCGGCCCATTAATGGCGTATCCGATTTGGAGCATGTTAAAGAAGCAGTCTTGGATGGTATAAAGAACGCTGGGTGGGTCGCAGAATCTGAAGGTAGCGGCATAATTCAGGCGACCTATCGAATAAGAATCCATACGGTACATGTCAATATTTTCTTTACAAGCGAGACGTACGATATCCGGTATTCTTCTAGTATCTCAATGAAAATGTACTGCACAGAATATGATAAGCAGAGTTTATATTTGCAGGTTAGTGGAAATGAATTTTGCCCTGGCAATAGCCCGCCTCAATATATAAATGCAAACTACACTATTTGGGTAGATTCTCTAGTCTCCGCTATTGAAGAATCACTCGCGAACAAATAAAAATTTTAACCGCTCAAGAACAAAAAATAATGCACTATGATGCTGGAAATCCACATAACAAGCGCATGCAATCGGACGTGGCCTGTGGCCACTCCGCTGATGCCGAGCGTTAGCGTACATATTAGGAACTTAAATTGAACGACATCAATACAATTAGCAAGGCGTTGTTTGGCATGTGTGTAGGCGCCTTAGTCGCTCTTTCAACCTACCTGGCCATTATCTTTTATATCTTCGAACCACCTCTATTCATTCCCCCGCCCAAAGCCGAAGTGCAAAGCTTAGAAAAAGCGATTGGTGAATCAACTGACATAGAAGGCCTCCGGACAGTTTGCGCAAAATTTGCTCGTTGCGAGGATCGACTAAATACCTTTCAAGATTATCACTTCGATCAAACGGAATACTTTTTCGACCATTTCGTAAAAGCACTATTTGGAGTAATCATTTTTTTTGGATTGGGTTTCTGGAGAATATGGCACTTGTCGAAACGGACAGCCAAAAACGATGCAAATGCACTCTAACAAGCGTATGCAGTCGGACCAGCAACCCGCTACGCGTTTTGCTGACCGCTGATGCGAGGCGTTAGAGTGCACTATAAAACGGAGAAAACATCATGGAAGACGCAAACGAGTTTTTTGATCATTATCGACCAATACTGCTTTCATACTTGGACGCAGAAAAAAGTAGATCGGCAGGGCAACCTGGTCCACTAGAATTTATCGATGAGGTATTGAATAGTTGGTCCGAATTTGCTGAAGGTCGGGAACTTAGAGAACCGAGCCCACAAGAAAGAACATTCTGGTTTGCCTTGTATCAACTTGAGGAATTGGTGGAATATCCAGCATTGGAACATCTTGATCCTTACGAAGGAATTCTCATGCAAAATCTTGCAGAGGTTCGCGAGCTATTAAGGGATGGAGGTATACTCCCAGATGAATTTTTTGCATCTAGACCAGGAGAAGATCCAGGTGCACTCTAACAAGGCGCTGCAGTCGGACTGCCAAACCGCTACGCGCTTTGTCAGCCGCTGATGCGGGGCGTTATGCATCTGCCCAATTGCCATTAAACAGCCAAACTTGATTTATGCACAGTTTGTGCATACACTTGCCCAATGGAATTCGAGTGGGACCCAAGGAAGGCGAAACAGAATTTGTGCAAACACGGCGTTGATTTCACAGATGCCGTCATTGCTCTTGAAGACGAAAACGCGCTCACCATAGAAGATCCAGAGCATAATGAGCTACGTTTCAAAACGCTCGGAATGGGCCCCACACTAAATGTCTTATTTGTTGTTCATTGCGAACAATCCGAAAATAGCATTCGAAT
>JAOTYN010000516.1 GCA_029861825.1 Cyclobacteriaceae bacterium | reverse complement strand
ACCAGCACTCTGGGGGCCAGGCCCCCCTGGTAAAGCTCCAATGCTTTATCCAATCGAGGCGGAACCCATGAAGGCAGTTCACCCTCCCGGTTGATACCGCCTCCTAAAACAATTATGATGTCTGCTACTGCCAACCAATTATTGCATTTGAAACAAAACGAGGCTCGGGGGGCAGTGAGAAAATATCTTTTTCGTAGTTACTGTTGTAGGGAGAAATATTCAATAGTTTTCCATCCACTACCAAGGTACTGCTACCCCCGGGATCAAACCCCATGGCCTTAGTAGCTTGGTATGAGATCATGATATCGGCCATGTCTTGATGGGTAGCCCCTACAGATTCTCTTATGCGTCCGTTTACCATGAGAATCATTATTTCCCCCTTTTTGGTCAAACCGACGGCGATCTTTGGGCCTCTCATGTCGGTGAAATCCAATCTGGCGGCCTGGGTATTAATGGAATGCTGGGTTTTCCAACCCTCGGCGTCCATCTGAATATTCACCTTGCCTTCAGTTACCAGCCCCGGACCTGCCTCCACAGCATAGGCCACTTCACTCCAATTGATCTTTGAAATGCCCTCACCCATCAATTCAATGTTCACCTGACTTTCTATCTTAAATAGTTCAGGGTTGAACAAGGTCCGCGGTATGGAAAGGGTCAAGCCCACTGGAATAAGGGGAACGGCTTCCACTGTTTCGGGATCAATGACCTCCTTCACAACATTGCCGGCAAGCCTTACAATGTAATGATCCGCCGCAGAGATCTGTGAATGTTCATGTAGAAGATCGTAATAACAAGAAGCCTGCGGTTGATAATGATTGTAGTGCTTCCCGTCAAATAACAGCTGATGCTCCCCTCTGGATATGCGCAGACCACCCGCACTGTTTACTCTTTGGATGTCCGTGGTGCCGTCCTGGTAAATAATAAAGGCCGGTTTGTTGAATAAGGGAGTAGAAACCACTTGGCCGTCCATAATGAGCAGCCCCAAGGGAGTCCCTATATAGGTCTCAGGCAATCCCAGCTTCCCCACCAGTTCGGGGTTCAGAATATAACCGCCGTTCCATGCCACCCTGGGTTCATGGCCCCTTTCCTTCTTGAACTCCGATACCATTTCAGGGACCGATTTTGGTTTGGTGTTTGCCGAAAAGGCCATAAAGTTCCAGGGTTTTTGAGCCTTCTGGGTATCAATATGTGCCAAAACACCACTCCACGGCAATCCATCACTGTAAACACCGCCAACATACCGGTATTGCACCCCGTCGGATGGCTGTTTTTGCTTCAATGATGCTTCCAGATTTTGAAGAAACTCCAGTATGGGAGTACCATTTTCCATGGCATCCACACGTATTAGATCCTGTAGTTGTTCCTCCCCAATTTTCCTGATCAATTTTTTGTATTGCTTGCTTTGTACAGCGTTGTCGAAATCCTTGGCGGTTTGGATAGGCGTAGGATAGGCCAGGGTGGTGCGTACTCCCGCGGGAACGAACTGCACAAAACCACTGCCCCTGGGAATTCCCATAATCCTGCTGGTGAGAATACCTTTAACCTGTCCAATATGGAAATGATCAATATCCAGGATATCAGTCATAACCGCAGAGTTCTGACCATTAGTAATAATGAAACCATGACCCTCCTTCACTTGATTGAGAACTTTAAGCGCCTCGTCACCCATCTGCATAAGGTGAAATCCGATACACAACTGATTGGTTTTAACAATTTTCGCAATGCCGTGCTTAAAAAGTAGTTTCAGTTCACGGTCTTGGGTAAACTTTAGGTAGTTATTGAGGTAGGCCGTAGAGAACCTTTTCAAAACATGATTCTCATGAATAAAGATGTATACCTGAGGAAGCTGCTTTATATTGCTCTTGATGGTTTCTTCCGTCAATTCTTCCTCAAGGCCCAAGTTTAAAATGGCCCGAATAGGTTGAAGCACAAAGAACTCCATTTCGTATTTCACATAGCGGCCGGGGAAATATACCCTGGGAATTTTTTGCTTCAGCTTTTCAAATAGTTTCTCCCGATTGTCAATACCCAGATAATGACTATTGGTAAGCTGTACCAGCGCTAGATTCCAATCGCTAAAGAACACGTGAGTTGACAACTCTTTTACCGGCCGCTCAGGAGGCGCAATAATATCTTGATAGATCAGGTTTACCAGTCCTGTTAACTCATGGTAGGTAAAGGACCTATAGGGGTATTTCTTCTTGTTGCGATGTCGGTAGGCTATGGAATGATCGTGCCGTATGGGGACCTCACCCTGATGGTAATGGAAGATATCGTCGATGATATTGCACAATCTATGGTAGGTCTCCGTACTGATTTTGCGTCGGTCAGGATTGGATTGATGCAGCCTTCTTGCATACAGGTGTACCATTCCCTTCATCTGCTGCTCTTCCACTCTAAAAAAGCTGGGATCTATTAGTGATTTTAGAAAAATCATAAATCCCATGCGGCCAAAACCGGGAAGGTAATGTCTGGTCTCTTGATTCAGCAATGATGCTAAGTAAGGGCTTTGTCGATTAAAATAACCTTGATACCGTTCGAAGTAATCCGCAATATGGTCATCGCGAAATGGAATAGAACTCAGCTGGATATACAAGGCATAGAATATTTCCTCCAGATTTTTACGTAAACTGGACATTTTAAATCTCTTCTTGATGGCTTTCTCATTGTGGATTAAGTCTTCCTGAGAATCCTGGGGATAAAAGATCTTATCAACGATCTTCTCCACCAAAGATCCGGGGATCTTTTGGTAGTCAAATTCCAATACCCTTAATCTCAATGATTCCTCTAGATCCTCTCCTATTACTTGAGCATAGACCTCCTGAGGGTGGTATCGTCGGGAGAATATGGGTTTTCCGGAGG
>JAOTYN010000515.1 GCA_029861825.1 Cyclobacteriaceae bacterium | reverse complement strand
TAAAGCTAACTAAAAATAACTGGCAAAGCCAAATTGGTAACCTACGGTGCGGGTGGTGGGATTACCCAGTAAGTCGCGTTCCCATTGGTATCTGAAGTTGGCTTTAAGCACAGTATTGGTGCCGAACCGCAAACTGATCCCAGGAACTAAAGACCATATCTGATGGTATTTATTGGTTCCGGTTTCTTCAAAGGTACCCACATTATAGTCCACAAATTCAGTCCTTAAGCTGGCGTTCACAGTGGTCCGTTGCCATTTCCACAGGGAGCCTTCGCGGATAGGGTAGATCAGGTCGGTATGCAATCCCCATTGTTTATCCCCAAAGTCCGGGCCCAAGGAAACCGGAACGTTAACATGCGTCCAAGCCCATTCCCCTAGGATCTGCAATTTCTTAATGGTAAGATTATAGTCCAGGGCCCAAAGGTAAAGACTTCGCTTTTCATCGATGGTAAGCCCATCTTCCTGGTAAGTATTATATCTACCTCCATAAAATGATGCCCCCACCTCACCTGTTTGCTTGAAGCGTAATCCTACGCGTCCGGTTATGCTGGGGCTTCCGTTATTGTCTTCGGCAAATCTCTCCTCTGCTTTTCCTTGGGACAAGTCTGTACGCCCTGTAGCATTATTGACTACTCCATTCTGTAAACCGTTGACCAAATATACCTCATACGTAATTAACTGCATCCCGGGGATCAGCGGCTTGTTCATAGCGATATCTCCATGGAACCCGAAGCCCACTTCCGAGAGGGTGGCTGGAATAATGGTGGTGGAAACCAAAGGGCGATCAATAAACTCCCACTTGGGGCCATCGTGATTTTGATTGAAGTATCCTACTGGCGGCAACAGTATTCCGGCCCGAAAAACAAAAGCTGGATCCAGTTCGAAGTCTAGCAGGGCAGTCTCCAAGGCAATTTCCTCTGTCCCATGTTCAAATTCTAATTCCGAAATGAACTTAATGAAATCTGCAACGCTGGCATATAGAAAAATATTGAACCTACGTAGCTCCATAGAAAATCCGTCGCTGACACCTTCAGTAGAAAAATAATTGGTATTACCTTCTACATAGCCGCCGATGGCAGTAGAGCTCTTCCCCAATTGACCCTGCAGCACAAAGGGCCGGTTAAAGATGGCCCCTTTGTTGGTGGTTAAATCCAGGGTATCTGTCTCGGAGACCTGAGCGTAAACCGAGGAGCAGGCCCAAGTAAGCATCAGGCATATTATGGTGGGAAACCAACGATTCATCTTAGATGGATATGAGTTTGATCGTGCCAGGTTTGGAAGCTGATCAGGTCCTTTTCAGCCGGTCCCGTTAAGACCTGGCCCGAATTGCTAAATTCACTACCGTGACAAGGACATTTAAGCACCTGCGTGCCCGGTCTCACTTCACATTGTTTATGGGTACATTCTAAAAGAAGTGCCGTATAATTATCATCGTTCTTTCTTAAATAAATGGGGGCAGGAAGCCTGGGATTCCTGACTAAGACAAATTCGCCTTCAGTCCATTGAGATTTCTCCACGGACATTGTCTGGTCTTCCAGAGTAGCGTCGAGATATTGAATGGCCGTGCAGTTGCTGGTAAGACCCACCAGCCCGCAGCACAGTGCGGTGCCGGCCAGAGAACTGGTTTTCATAAATTTTCGTCGGTCTAACATTATAATGATTCCAAAAAACGAATGATCTGATCCTTTTCTTCGACGCTCAATTCCTCAAATGCAGTTTTACTGAACTCAGCCTCTCCTCCGTGTATCATTATTGCTTCTTCTAACGACTTGGCTCGACCGTCATGCATAAGATGAACGGCTCCTCCTTGGCTGTCGGCCGATAAACCGATTCCCCAAAGAGGTGGTGTCCTCCACTCGGAACTTTGTTCGGAAGCTTCAACGAATCCATCGTCGAGGCCTGCGCCCATGTCGTGGAGCAACAAGTCGGTATAGGGGTGAATCACTTTCTCTGATAAGGGGGCGATGTTACTGTTGCCAGTGGTGAGCGTGGGGAGATGGCAGCTGGCGCATCCAATTTCCTCAAATAATAACTTTCCCGATTGCACCAATGGATCATTTTGGTCTCTGGGCAATGGAGGTTTTAAGGTTTGCAAGTAGAAAACCACACTTTGTACGGTGGCAGCTCCAAGTTCCGGATCCACTATTGGATCAGTGTTCACGTCCGAAACGGCATAATTTATAGGATCTTCATTATCGAAGTCTGTGGTAATTCCCATATCTTGTTTATAGGCTCCCACAGTTTGTTGCAGCAGATCTATAGCTCCTGATTTTTTTCCGAACCGTCCAATATATTGGCCACTAGCATTTGTGATATGATGAGTTTTAGGTTGGAAGAATTCCGGGGCATTTACGTAATTCAATTCCCCGCTTACCACTCCCTGGCTCTTTTGGTTGGCTACCAAATCAATCAACGTTTGGTCAGAGACGGCTTCAAGCAGCCCCAAACCGGTTACAGCAGGCGCTATAAGTTGAGTAACCGCTTCAGCTTCGGAAGGAATCTGCTCCGCAACATATCCGGCAATGGCTCTATTTTGCAGTTGGGGACCGCCTAGGTCCAATAAGTGATCAAATTGACCATTTCGCATTCGACCGAATCGGGTCAATATGGTGGATGGATGTCCTTTGCCATCTCCGGAGTGGCAACCTCCACAGGAAGTCGACACGAATATGGGCCCTAAGCCTGCTTCAGGTGAAAAGATGTCATCGTTAAAGGCCACATCTCCTTTTATGAACAGCCCTTGTTGAGTAGGTGAAAGTCCTTCAATAGGGCCATCCAAGATTTCATTTTCAGCAGGGGGTTCAACCAAAAACTCCTCACAGGCCAAAAATACCGGCAACAGGATGGTGAGTAAAAGAGTTTTA
>JAOTYN010000514.1 GCA_029861825.1 Cyclobacteriaceae bacterium | reverse complement strand
GGATCTTTTTTCTTTCGTATTCTGCTTTTAGATAATCCAGTTGCCCTTTAACCTCCATAAAGTTTTGTTGCGCTTTCACAAATTCAGGATTTTCCAATACCACCAGAACTTGGCGTTTCTTTACTTTATCGCCCACTAGTAAAGTCGTTTTTTTAACATATCCCGCCTTGTAAGCACTCACCTGAGCCTTATTTTGGGGCGGCACGTCAAAATAGCCATTTACCTGCACCTGTTGTGATAGGGTCTTTTTCTCCATCTTGCCTAAGGCAATATCAGCGGCTGCGATTTGGGCCTTGGTCAACTCGATTACAGTGCCGGCTTCAGTGTCCCTCTCCATTTGCGCCTCCATCACTTCGGATGGTTTTTCCTGGCAGGAAGTCATCCAAACAGATAATACGATTGCAATTGATATGCTTATAATTGTCTTCATGGTCTTTTTTTAGGGATTGATCAAGTACTGGATCTCCAGAACAGTTTGATTATATAGGTTTAGATTGTCCAGATAACTAAGGTTTATCTGCTCTGCGCTTTCCAGGCTTTGGATATACTGCAAATAGCCTGTTTCGCCACTCAAATAGCTCTTCTTCGCCATTTGAATAATTTCTTCAGCCATGCTTAGGCCACTGGATTGGTAATAGTCCACCGCTTCCTCATATTTTTGTCGCAGTGCCTTTAGCTGTTCATATCGTGAGGCCAAGCTCAACCGAAAATTTTCCGCTTCTTTCTGTCTTATGTCGTGTTCGATCCGGGCAGCCTGGACCTTACCTTTTTGAGCAGTCCGAATCAAAGGGATACCAAGACCAAATTGATAGCCATTAAAGTTCGATTCGTTTTCTCCCCGGTCACGACCCAGGAAATATTCCGCTTTAAGATCGGGCCATAGCTTGCTTTTCTCTACTTTGGTTTGGGCTTCTGCAACTTGGGTAATTTGTTCATGCAGCTGCACACCTGGATTCTTAGATACTTGTTCTTCCAAATTGTACACCGGTGATTGTAATTTAGGCAGGTCTTGATAAACAATTTCAAAGCGCTCCTCTAGCTGCATCAAACCACCCAGTCTTTGATAGCCAACCTCAATATCCAGAAATGCTTGTTGCTTTTGGGTACTTAGCTCCTGGTGCCTGGCGTGTGCAGTGATCTTTTCCAAATAATCGCTTTCTCCCAGTTCAAACCTCCGATTGGCTGCCGCAGCAAAACCGCTGTAAAGGCTGTCCAAATAGGTTAATTGCCGATGACGATTATATCTATACAATACTTCATAGTAAGCTTTGGAAATCTCCCGCACTACATGGGTCTTACTGATTTCATACTCAGTCTCGCGAAGCTTGGTATTTTGTTGCTGTAATTTCTTTTGATTGGCATATACTCCAGGAAAGCTTACCGTTTGTTGGGCGCCATAAACATCCAATTGATTTCCCTCCTCGGTCAGATTGTTCTCATCAAAGCTATAATAAACACTGGTCCTCCCCATATCAAAGGAAGTTTTCTCCAGCTTCTTGTATTGCTCGATCTTTAGTTCAGAAGCCCGTAAACCAAGGTTATGTTCCCAGGCAAGATTTATGGCTTGCTCAAGATCTATTGTCCTATTTTGGGCTTGAACATTTGACGGCATGCTCATAATTATCCCGATAGCCACTAGCAGGACCACAGGGAATTTACTCATGTGTTGCGAATGCTCTTTTTTAGGTTTCACCGGTGTTTCCAACTCCTTTGTAAATAGCGTGTAAAGTACCGGTAAAACAACCAGAGTCAACAATGTTGCGGTGATCAATCCACCGATAACCACGGTAGCCAATGGCCTTTGTACTTCAGCTCCGGCAGATGTAGAAAAAGCCATAGGGAAAAACCCCAAAGCAGCAGCAGAAGCGGTGAGCAGCACTGGTCTCAATCGCATCTCTGTTCCTTTTAAAACCCGTTCACGGATATTCATAATACCTTTTTCCTTTAGTTCATTAAAAAACTCGATCAAGACAATACCGTTCAGTACAGCAATACCAAACAGGGCAATAAAACCTACCCCAGCGGAGATACTAAAAGGCAATCCCCTGATCCATAGCAGCAGGATACCTCCGATGGCCGCCAAAGGAATGGCTGTATACACCATTAATGCCTGCTTCACTGATCCGAACGTGAAGTAAAGCATGACAAAGATCAGCGCCAAAGCCACTGGCACTGCCACCATCAAGCGCCTCTTGGCATTCTGTAAATTTTCAAATTGTCCGCCATAAGTTATGTAGTACCCACTGGGCAGGACAAGATCGGCAGCCAGAATATCTTGTATTTCCTCTACCAAGGATTCTACGTCTCGGTTACGAACATTGATGCCGATCACAATCCTTCTTCTAGTATCATCCCTGGAGATCTTGGCTGGTCCGGTTTGATAGGAAATTGCAGCCACTTCAGCTAAGGGTATTTGTTGCCCATTGGGCAGATCAACGTACAATTGCTGTAGATTTTTAATGTCAGTCCTAAAGTTTTCACCTAACCTAACAACCAAATCAAATCGCCGCTCTCCTTCCAATACCACACCGGCAGATTCACCGGCGAAAGCCATCCGCACCATCCTGTTCAAGTCTTTTATATTTAATCCATATTGGGCGATCTTATCTCTATTATAGCTAACTGCCATCTGCGGCAGACCAGCCACTTTTTCAACCGCAATGTCAGCTGCACCAGGCACATGCTTGATAAGTGCATCTACCCGATTAGCCAGCTCAAACAATACCCCGATGTCTTCGCCATAGATCTTTATGGCCACATCGGACCGCACTCCGGTGATCAGCTCATTAAATCGCATTTCAATCGGCTGGGTGAATTCAAAATCCAGTCCGGGTATCACTGACATAGCAGCTTTCATTTTGTCTGCCAGCTCCTC
>JAOTYN010000513.1 GCA_029861825.1 Cyclobacteriaceae bacterium | reverse complement strand
AAGGCAGCGGGCCCGGTGACGAAGTTCTGATTTACGAGACTACTAGCTACCGGGAGGGTACCGTGCTATACAGCAAATGAAAATACCGGTAATCCTATCAAATTAAGGATCGGTGTTAATCAAGTTACCGCCGGCGTTGATGAAGGACTGAGAGGTATGAAAGAGGGAGAAATTAGACAGCTGATGGTCCCTCACGATCTGGCCATTCGCCAAGTGTATCCCGATCATATTTCGCCGGACTCCAGTCTGGTGATTAAGATAATATTGGATAAGATCGTTAAAGAAACTCCCTAACGGTTTTGCATGGAGGACAAGATTAAAGACAATATAGACAACCCCCGGCATCTGGAAGAGCTCTATCAAGCCCACAGACAGGAGTTTTCAAAGGCGTTTCTGGAAATCTATGAGGACATAAAGGCCCACCCTATAGCTGAATTCTGGAAAGCCCGGCTGGACTTTGAGCAACCTTCGGTAACCGCTGTTCTGCATCATCGAAAAGATATTCTTATCCTGGTGTTGACCTGCCTGGCTACCGGAGTGCTAATTAAACTGCCCCAGATTCTAAATTTTGATCCTGAAAAGTACTTTTTCTACCAGGCCAACACCGGATTGATCGTGTTCTTTGGTCTCAACATTTATGCCTTTCTGTCAAACAATGATTTAAACCTCAGGCATCTGAGCATAACCCTGTATCTTTCTGGTTGCCGCTATTTACATAAACCTCCTGCCATGGAATGACCAATCCCATTCAATCAACCTGGCCTACATCCATTTGCCCCTGATGCTATGGTGCCTGTACGGGCTGGTGTTCATTGAGTTTGATACCCAAGATAAGCTGCTTCGCATGGATTATATCAAGTACAATGGGGACCTGGCAATTTTGGGCGCCATCATTCTTATCTCCGGAGGAATTCTAACAGGGGTAACCCTAGGCCTGTTTGAAGCTATTGATTTAAATATTGAGAAATTATATATGGAATACGTGGTAATAGTAGGACTGGTATCCGTCCCCATCGTTGCTACCTATATCGTAAAAAAGTATCCGCTGGTCTCCAACAAAATAGCTCCTATTATAGCCAGTATCTTCAGTCCTCTGGTGCTGATCACCTTAACCGTATACTTGGTAAGCATCCTGATTACCGGTAAAGACCCTTACAACGACCGTGAATTTCTGATCGTGTTCAACCTTATGCTCTTGGGGGTTATGGCCATTATTGTGTTTACCGTAACAGAAACCTCCACCGGTAAAAAGCAGCGGTTTAGCGAGATTACGCTTTTCATACTGTCTATTATTACTTTGATAGTGGATCTTATAGCCTTATCAGCTATTCTCTATAGACTAGAAGAATACGGCTTTACACCCAATAGAACAGTTGTTTTGGGTTCCAACCTGTTGATTTTCGGCAATCTTGTGTTGATCATGCTGGATC
Source organism: Cyclobacteriaceae bacterium (assembly GCA_029861825.1). GTDB lineage: Bacteria > Bacteroidota > Bacteroidia > Cytophagales > Cyclobacteriaceae > JAJCYK01. Next base: position 1,450 of record JAOTYN010000513.1, on the reverse strand, counting down.
TGTACAAAGTGGTGTTTAAGAACCAGGACATTCGCCGTGTGGAACGGACCATTTCCCGCTACTTGCCAATCTATACCGCTTGGACAGTGTTTGTGGTTTTCTTGTTGCCTTTGATTTTTGGTTATAAGTAACCAGGGTAATGATTCGTACCCTCTTTCGTAACCTGTCCCGGACTGGTTCCGGGATTCGTAATTATCTAGTACTTCAAATACCGCATATACTCCTCCACCTCCAGTTTCACATCGTCCTCCCCCACCAGGTCGTAAGGGTTTTCCAAATGGTCCTGGATGTTGTCCAGGCTCACCATGATAAAGGAAAACATTATTGGCATCATATAGCCTAGTCCCCCCGAATAACTCTCGAATGTATAAGCAAAGTAAGGTCCGTAAATAATTGGAAAGGTGTAGATAAAGACTTTGTTGTAGGCCCGTAGGGTAATGGGGGTGCGATAGTGCAGAATAATCTTCATTTTGTCAAAAGCGATCATCATTTTGCTCAGATACTGGCTGATACGGGAGATCTCACCTCCAGCCAAACCAGTGTCTCGGAATTTTTGAAGCAACTCGCTTAATTGGGAAAAAGCGTAGTGAACCCTCTGTTCTTTTTGCACATCAACCTTTTTACTGTGCATTAAGTCACTCATCTGTTGAAATAGGTTTTGCAAAGTGTCTTTGATCTCAGTGGCCAGGGATTGTGAATCTATCCAGTCACGACCGGCAAAATAAATGGCCAATCCGTGCATTTTGAAATCCGAAAGATGTTGAAGCGCGCTTTCACGACGGCGATATGCGCTGTTGATACTAAATACGATGGGAAAAACAATAGCAATACCAATTAGTGTCAATGGAAAATTAGCGGTGTAGTTGAAACGCAGACACAGCCAGGTAGCAGCCAGTGACAGCAGAGTTACGATTACTGTGCGATAGTTGATAATGAGATTGAGACTTTTAAGTATCTTCATACAATCAATTTAGAAAAATTAATAACAACTTCAGCTTATGAGTTCGGCTCTTAGAAGTATCCGTCAAATTATCCCCACCGAAGATGTGCAGATGGGCTCCCTGACTATCGGCCAACCTTTGCCAACGGCTAAAGTCGAGCAGATCAGCCCCTTTTTGTTGCTGCATCACTTGGGCCCCATTGAGGTTTCTCCAGGTCAAAACCCCATGGAGATCGGGGCCCATCCTCACCGGGGATTCGCACCGGTGACCTTTGTGTTTTCCGGAGAAGTGGCGCACGAGGACAGCCTGGGCAACCAGAGAGTGGTCTCTAACGGAGGTGTGCAATGGATGAGTGCGGGGAGCGGGATCATTCATTCTGAATTTGCAGGAGAGGAATTTGTCAGCCAGGGGGGTACTTTGGAGATCATCCAATTGTGGGTTAATCTGCCGGCTGCCTTAAAGATGACACCTCCTAGCTATCAACCCTTCGATCAGCGAGAAATTCCCAG